>PWND01000030.1 GCA_003557965.1 Bacteroidales bacterium
GAAATGCAGTACAGGCTTATGATAAAGATAAAGTAGCTGTTATTGATATAATCTTATACGAAGAACAAAACTATTATTGTGTTGAGGTTAGAGATTACGGGCATGGCATAAGAGAAGAGTTTAAAAAGAATATTTTTCAGCCTTATTTCACTACAAAAACAGGGGGCCTTGGGCTTGGCTTAGCTATGGTTAAGAATATAATAAATGGATTTGGCGGCGTTGCAGCATTTGAAAGCAAAGAAGGCGAAGGCTCTTCCTTTTACTTAAAACTACCAAAGAAATACTCTGGAAAAGAATAATTAATTAATACCTATTCGTACACCAAAATTTCAGCTTCATCATTTAGCACCATATTACCGTTCATTGCCAGTGCACGCATTTCGTCTTCTCCCGGATAAACATATATTGGAGCAATATATCTGATTCTGTCAGAAACACTTTCAATAAAAGGTTTTCCATAAGCAATTCCGCCCGTAAGAAGGATAGCATCTACCTTTCCTTTTAAGACGGTAGCCATGGCGCCAATTTCTTTTGCAACCTGGTATGCCATTGCTTCCTGGATGAGCTTTGCCTTTTCATCGCCTGATTCAGCAAGCTTCTCAACTTCATAAGCATCGTTAGTACCCAGGTAAGCAACAAATCCGCCTTTGCCTGTAATCATTTTTTTTACTTCATCATGAGTAAATTTCCCGCTAAAACACAGCTTTGCTAAAGCTCCGCTTGGCAAAGTGCCGCTTCTTTCCGGAGAAAAAGGGCCTTCTCCATCTAACGCCTGGTTAACATCAATAACACGTCCCTGCCTATGCGCACCAACACTAATACCTCCGCCCAGGTGGGCAATAATAAGGTTTAGTGCTTCGTATATTTGTGAAACAGATTTTGCATTTTGGCGGGCAATTGCCTTTTGGTTTAAAGCATGAAAAATGGAAATTCTCTCAAATTCTGGATGTCCCGAAATTCGTGCTATTGGCTCTAATTCATCTACAACCACAGGATCAGCAATAAAAGCACGTGCATTACCGATTGTATCGGCAAGCTCTTTTGCAATTAATCCGCCTAAATTACTGGCATGCTCTCCTAATATTCCTATTTTTAAATCTCTTTCAAGCGCCTCGTTTACCTCGTAAATGCCTGATTTAATGGGCTTTACAAGGCCACCACGGCCTACTATAATCCTTATATCGTTTAATATAATACCTGCTCCCTCTAATTCATTTAAAATGGTTGTTTTTCTAAATTCGTACTGGTCGGTAATCTTTTTAAACCTGGAAATATCTTCGGCTTTATGCTTAATGTTTTTTAAAAACAAATCCTTGGCTTTGTTAAATACAGCAATCTTTGTTGATGTAGAGCCGGGATTTATTGCTAAAATTAAGCCTTTACTTTCTTTCATCTGTATAAGTGATATTTATTAAGCTATTTTAATTTTTCTTTCGTGTTCAAGAATACAATCTCAAGTACTTATAATTTGATTTGCATCAAGATGCTTGCACCGCTATTGCGAAAAAACTTTATTAGTAACATTTTTGGTGAAATGACAGCTTATTTACAAATACTTCCGGTATAAGCAAGAATTTTACTGCGATTATTTATATTCTATAATTCTTACCAATATAATTAAACAGCCGCCGCTAAAGCTATACTGTCAAGTTTTGCTTTATCAGTGTCAGCTCTTGATGTGAGTACAATAGGAGCTTTGGCACCAACAATTACTGCAGCAATTTCTGCTTTAGAAAAATAAATAAAGGTTTTATATATTGCATTAGCAGCATCAATGTCATCAGCTATTAGCAAGTCAGCATCACCGGCTACAGGGCTTTTTATTCCTTTCTTTTTTGCACTTTTTTCACTAATGGCATTATCAAAAGCAAGTGGCCCATCCAGTACACAATTTTTAATTTGTCCGCGATCATTCATTTTTGCTAAAATGGCAGCTTCCGTACTTGATTTCATGTTGAAATTAACAGTCTCAGCTGCACTTAATAATGCAGCTTTTGGATTGCTTATGCCAAGTTTATTCAAATATCCAACAGCATTCTTTATTAGCGATACCTTGCCCTGAATATCCGGTGCAATGTTCATGGCAGCGTCCGTTAATGCAATTATTTTGTGGTACTCCGGCACCTCAAAAAGAGCAAGATGAGATAATAATTCACCGCTGCGCAAACCCCATTCTTTGTTTAAAACTGCACGTAAAAGGTTGGCTGTTCCTAAGTTCCCCTTCATTACAATGTCGGCCTTCTTTTCACTTACCATTCTTACGGCAACTTCTGCAGCAGCATTTACTTCAGGTTCATTAATTACTTCGTAAGGACTTAAATCTATTGATTTTTCCTTAGATATTACTGTAATCTTTTTTTCATCGCCAACTAATACAACATCAATTATCCCGTTTTTATATGCATTAGTAACGGCCGCCATAGCATCAGCATCGTGGGCTGCTGCTAAAACAAGTCTTTTTTTTGTATTGGCTTTTGCTAATTTGTGGAGGTCTGATAAACTTTTGAGCATTTATAAATATGTGTTTTTATGTTAAAAAAATTTTTGCTCAAAAGTACAAAAAAAATTCTTTTGTAACCTACGTATTTTATACTATTTGAGTAAAATATGAAAAAATATACATATAATGAAGACGATAGCAATAGCTAGTACAAAAAAAATATTGTTATCACACACAGGCGTAGGTATATAACAGAGAAAAACCTTGAAATACTAATTTTATTTCAAGGTTATGATTTTAAAGTGTTAAAAATTTAGCGTCAGAAAGGCACTTTAAGAAATACTTATGCTCTTTTGAATTTTTGCTTTTTCGGCATCTGCTTTCGGAACAGAAACTATCAAAATCCCTTTTTCGTAAGCAGCTTTTATTTTATCAATATTTGTTTCTTTTGGAATAACAAAAGAACGTGTAAATGACTCAGGGTAAAACTCTTGCCTGATATAGTTTTCAGAATCAGAATCGTATTCTTTTGCTTCATAACTAACTTTTAACAAGTTGTTTTCAATAGAAATATCCAAATCTTTCTTTTCTACACCAGGAAAAGCAATTTGAATTTCAAATGAGCCTTCTCTCTCAAAAATATTTGTTGCCGGCATGCAACCACAATTCTTTCCAAGGTTTGTAGAGTTGTCGGTTTCAGTAAAATTATCCAACATTCTTGAAATGTAAGGGCTAGTGCGCCATTTAATAATAGTCATAATATTGTCCTCCTATGTTTTGTTATTATTAATCAGTTTATTTCTTTTTGGTGATTGGATATCAAAAACAAATCCAAACGCCAACCCCTTATTTTTTAAGACAAATTGTCACCAAATTGTGTGAGCCTCAATCAATTATGTGTCAAAATGACACCAAAAAAGGAGTTTAAAACAATGTGAAGAAAAGCAGTTTGTATTGAATCAGATACAAGTATTGCCATAAGCCACAGATAATAAACTACATACAACAACAAAAAGGATTAATAAAAAATATGCCTGAACATAAAACAGAAATAATAAACATTTTTAAATATTTATCATGCCAGACATTTAAAAGTCAATAAATTTGCAAATTCAAAATAACACTTATAAATGGATAGCCAGCAAAGGAAAATACTGACTTTTTTTAGCATTAAAAGAATTATAATTCCTGTAATTCTTGGTTTGGGAGTTGCAACCTTTTTGTTTATAAGAGGATTTGATAAAGAAGCATTTGAAGGCGTACAGTGGCTAACACAGTCGTATTTTTACATTTTTCTTGCTTTATGCCTAATGGTGGTAAGAGATGTTGCGTATATGTATAGGCTTAGAGTAGTTACTGACGGGCAGTTATCATGGAGAAAATGCTTTGAGGTAATTATGCTGTGGGAGTTTGGCTCAGCTGTTACTCCGTCTATTATTGGTGGTTCAGCAATTGCTTTATTTTTATTGAGAAAGGAGGGGATTAACATGGGCCGGACTACAGCGATAGTTATGACCACAGCGCTTCTTGATGAATTGTTCTATATTATTATGGTTCCCGTAGTTATATTAATAGTTGGTACTCATAGCTTATTTGTTACTGATGCCGGAGAATATGTTTTGTTTGATACCAGGTTTGGAACTCAAGGTGTATTTATAATAGGATATGTTTTTATACTAATACTTACCAGCATAATTCTGTATGGGATTTTTATAAACCCCTGGGGCTCAAAAAGATTGTTGATGATAGTTTTTTCATTACCGTTTTTAAAAAAGTACAGAAGAAAAGCCGTAGAAACAGGAAATGAAATAATTATTACTTCTAAAGAAATGAAAGGCAAGCCACTTTCCTTTTGGATAAAGGCTTTTGCAGGCACATTCTTTTCATGGACAGCTCGATTTTGGGTAGTGAATTGCTTGATTTTGGCTTTTGTGGCAGGTGGAGATCAGTTTTTAATTTATGCAAGGCAATTAGTTATGTGGGTTATATTACTAATCAGCCCGACACCCGGAAGCAGTGGAGTAGCTGAAATTGCGTTTAGCGGGTTTTTTGCTGATTTTATTCCGGAAGGCCTTGTCCCTGCTTTAAGTGTATTGTGGCGTGTAATTAGTTATTATCCTTACTTATTTATTGGTGTTATAGTTCTTCCTCACTGGCTTAACAGGGTGCGAAAACAGAAAGATGTTCAAAAAAAGCAAAGCGATAAAATGATAAAGCCTATTTAAATACTTAATTTAAAAATATTTTATCTGCTTATTGATTTAATAAAACTTTATTAATATTTTTGAAAATGTATTAAATCAGTAGTTTTTATGGATAAATGTGCTGAAAATCTCCAGATTAAACTAATATCGGACCCATTTAAATACTTCTCTGCTATACTTAAGGATATCGAGGAAGCAAAGAGTCATATTTATATTGAGATCTACAGATTTACTACAGACCCTATTGGAACACGATTCAGGGATTATTTAATCAAAAAGGTAAAACAGGGAGTTAAGGTAAAATTATTAATTGATTCATGGGGTGCATCATCAAACTACAGTTTTTTTTCCGACTTTACAGATGCCGGCGGAGAGCTTAGATTTTTTAAAAAAATACGCATCAGCTGGGACACATTTACAAAGAACCATAGAAGAGACCACAGAAAGGTTTTTGTAATAGATGATCAAATTACATATATCGGGTCAGGAAATATATCCGCATACTCCTTAAACTGGAGAGAATCAATGTTTCGCATAAAAGGCGACATTGCGAAAAAGTTTTCCAAAATATTTCACCAAAATTACGAGCTATACAACAAGTTTTTTTATGATAAGAATGAATACACAAAGAGTGTTGATTATCATAATTATCAAATATTGAGAGATGTACCATCAATAATTTTTCAACCTGTACAAAAAAAACTTTTAAGGCTAATTAATACTGCAAAAAAGGAAATCTTTATAGAAACACCATATTTTTTACCGGGAAGCAACCTTAGAAAAGCCCTGATGGATGCAGCAGACAGGGGAGTTAACGTAAACATTATTATTCCCAAAAAATCAGACATAGGAGTAATGGATATTCTGTCGGGAAGATATTTTGGAGAGCTGTCAAAGCATAATGTCCAAATATTCTTCTACATGCCGCAAAACCTTCATGCAAAAATCTTTATGGTTGACAGACGTGCCTTTGTAGTAGGTTCATCAAATTTTGACTACAGAAGCTTCAGATATCAACATGAAATATGCCTATATGGAGAAAACAAGTCTTTGATTCGACAAATTGTTAACCATGTTAATGAAACGATAAAAAACTCAGATCCTTTTGACTATGAAGCATGGACAAACAGGCCGATAATGCAGAGATTTTTTGAAAGGCTGCTGGTGCCTTTCAGGCACTTTTTCTAAAGGCTAATTTATCTTAACACCCTGCCTCCAAAAGCAAACCTGTCAGCATAATACCGTTGGTTTAAATTATCAACAACTACACCTCTCGAAGAACTGGCGTGAGCAAAATAATCGTTACTTATATAAATACCTACATGAGAGATTCTGCGCCCGGTAATCCTGAAAAAAACCAAATCACCCTCTCTCAGGCGACTTTTGCTGTTGATGCGCCTGCCGTTATTTACCATATCTGAAGTACTGCGGTCAAGATTAATTCCATATACTGTTCTATAAACGCTTTGTACAAATCCGGAACAATCTGCTCCCCTTCTTGTTGTCCCTCCATATAAATATGGCGTGCCAATCCACGAAATTATTTCTCTTAACAAATCCGGATTTTCATCACCGTTTAATGTGTAACCCACCTTTTCAGAAAATTCATCATAATTATTATCGGCTACCTGCTCCATGTATAGCTCAAAATGCTTACTGATACGGTCAGGCTCTGCAGTACGCCGGGGGCTGCGGCACCCGCTTAAAAGCAGCGAAGCTACTGATAAAACAAAAACAAAACTCAATAAATGCTTTTGAGATAGTAAGCTCATCTATTTATGGTTTTTATTTACAAAAATAAATAAAAACAAAATGCCATTAAACTACATATAAGAAAGTATGCAAAGAAAAACTCACCTGTCGATGAATATTACCGATAATGCTACAAAAACTCAAAACACAAGAAATGTTGAAATACTTTTTAAAAGTAGTATTGGCGTTCATTTTTGTTTAAATTTGCATAAATATTAGCAAGCAAATTATTTTAAAATGAACACCAACTTAAACCCTGATCGTGAAGTACTTTCATCAGCCGAAAGAGAGTTTGAGAAAGCATTAAGGCCTGATAAGTTTGGACATTTTACCGGACAGGATAAAGTAGTGGAAAACCTAAAAATATTTGTAGGTGCTGCAAAACAGCGTGAAGAAGCACTCGACCATGTATTGCTTCATGGGCCGCCGGGATTAGGGAAAACAACACTTGCTCATATTATTGCTAATGAAATGAATGTTGGCATTAAAGTAACATCTGGCCCTGTTCTTGACAAACCCGCCGACCTGGCCGGACTGCTGACAAACCTGGAACCTAATGATGTGCTGTTTATTGATGAAATTCACAGGTTAAGCCCGGTTGTTGAAGAGTATCTTTATTCTGCAATGGAGGATTATAAAATTGACATAATGATTGATACAGGGCCTAATGCCCGCAGCATTCAAATTACGCTTAATCCTTTTACATTAATTGGTGCAACAACACGCTCAGGACTCTTAACAGCCCCGCTTAGAGCAAGATTTGGAATAAATTTCAGGTTAAACTACTACAACACCAAAACGCTTAATAAAATTATAATACGATCTGCCGATATATTAAAAGTCGTAATTTCTAAAGATGCTTCCATTGAAATAGCAGGACGTAGCAGAGGCACACCCCGAATTGCTAATGCTTTGCTTAGAAGAGTGAGGGATTTTGCACAAATGAAATCAGATGGCACAATTGACTTGAAAATTTCAGAATACTCCCTTGAAGCTCTTAATGTTGACAAACACGGGCTTGATGAAATGGATAATAAAATCTTATTGGTAATAATTGATAAGTTTAAAGGAGGCCCTGTAGGCCTTAATACAATTGCAACGGCCGTAAGTGAAGACCCGGGTACTATTGAGGAAGTTTATGAGCCATTTCTTATCCAGGAGGGATACATTATGAGAACTCCCAGGGGAAGAGAAGCTACTGCAATGGCATATCAACATCTTGGAAAAACTAAAAGCGACGAACAGGGTAAGCTTTTCGAATAATATATGCTTCTTAACAAAAACATCATTACCGAAAAAATTAAACAAATCTGTCTTGACGAGGGATTTATCAAGTTTGGTGTGGCAAAAGCAACACCTCTATACATGCACAAAAAGAAGCTTCAAAAATGGGTAGCCAACTCATACCAGGCATCCATGAATTTTATGAAGAGAAACCAGGAAAAAAGAGAAAACCCTGGCGAATTACTTGATAATTGCAACTCTGTAATTTCTTTAGCCATAAATTATTATAATGAGGTAACTTTTGATCCACAAAACCAGTATGTTATATCTAAATATGCTTTAGGAAAAGATTATCATTATATCATAAAAGACAAGCTAAAAAGAATTATTGAAAAAATTACCGAACTGTCGGGTGTTAATAGCCACAGGGGTTTTGTGGACTCTGCGCCTGTGTTTGAAAAAGCATGGGCTGTTATGTCGGGCATAGGATGGGTAGGAAAAAACTCCTGCCTGATAATTCCCAAAATGGGAAGCTATTTTTTTTTAGCAGAAATTTTTACAACCCTGGAGCTTAATTACAACAGTGAGTTTAAAAATAACTATTGCGGAAGCTGTGAAAAGTGTGTAAACTCTTGTCCTACTAAAGCAATTGTTAACCCGGGAGTTATTGACTCGAATCGCTGCATTTCATATTTAACAATTGAGTCTAAATCAGACATCCCCGACAATATTAAAGAAAAACTAAATGGCAAAATTTTTGGATGTGATACTTGTCAGGATGTATGTCCCTGGAACAAAAGGTTTTCTTGCCCTGCAACTGATAGAAACTTTTTGCCTGATGAAAGAATAATGAAGCTTACAAAAAAAGACTGGGAAAGCATGTCGGAAGAAGATTTTGAAAGCATATTCGGGAAAATCAAATCACCACTTGCCAGAACGGGGTATAATAAAATAATGATGAATATTAAAGCCCAAAATGCTTATTAGCTTATCTAAAATCAAAATTATATTGCAGGCCAAGGCTTAAAAATGCAGGATAGTAATCTATTTCTGTTGGTAAACTGCCCAGTGGTATTGAGCTTCCACTTTGTAAAACCAGCCCAAACGACATCCAAAAATACTTTATTGTTAATGTTGGTTCGAAAAACACCCTGCTAAAGTTATGAACAGGAGGTGTGATTAAGGAGTTGTAATCAACGTAAGTTAATCTTAAAGCGATAGAAGCCTCAAAATTGCTTTGATTTAAACCAAGGGCGGGTTGAAAAAATGCACTGTAGTAATAACCGTTTGTATGCTCCATTAGCTGTGTAACATAAGTATCGCCTGGTAGCCTTTCGGTATAACCGTAACCGCCGCCAACAGACGCCTCAAAAACAGTGTAGTTTTCATAATTTTCATAATAACCAATGCCACCATTGAACGAATAGTGTGTAAAAAATTCTTCGGAAAAATAACTGCTGCTGCCCATAATAAACAGATTGTTTGAGGCAGAATATGAGGAACTTAACCCCAATCCACTACTTCCCGCAGAAGCTAAACAATATAATTCTCCAGCTTTGTTATGTAAAGGAACGTGCACATTATCAGGAACATAGGTTAGGCTGCACGATGAAATAATAAAAACAAACAAAATTATGGAAAAACGAGATAATGACGCCTTACTTGTGATGCTCATCTGCTGGTAACTTGTTTATTTGTTTTAGCACGAAAGTTTGTTTATTAAAAAGTAAAAACAATATCAGGCGGAGCCAGGGCTTATACAGGCGAAAAACTACGGTTTTAAGCTTCTTATTAACATTTCAGGAACTAGCTTTTTTCTGTCTTGCATATACTTTTTTAAATCATCGCGCTTCATTTTGTTTTTATCCATAATTAATGTTTGAATAGCAAATGGGAATGCTATCAAACTCATCATGTCAACATAAAAATGAGCAGGATTAATTTTTCTGATATTGCCTATCATTGCTTCTTCCATAAGCTGTTCTGCAAAAACATCTGTGCTATACAGGTTTTTAATAACGGCAATTTCTGATATTTTTTCCGGGCTTCTGTGAAGAATTGACATCACAAACGACACAAGCAACGGGTTGTTTATCAGCATATCAATATATTCATTACAATAACGTGTTATCTTTTCTTCCAGGTCGAGCTTTGAATTCAATATTTCTATAAGTTTTTCCGAATTCTTTTGCACTAATTCAGAAAAAATTGTATCAAAAAGATTTTCTTTACTTCTGAAATAATAATTCATTAA
>PWND01000311.1 GCA_003557965.1 Bacteroidales bacterium
AATTATAACATCTTCGAGCAACTGCAGCGATGTTTCATGGTTTGTTCCACCTACCGATACAATTGCGTTAACACCATCAATTGAAATAACTTTACCCGGAATACTTAAACACATAATATGTCAATTTTTTTTAAACATGCAAAAATACAAAACATAATTACAACCTCGTAGCTGCACCTATAAGCAATTGCCCTAATGCAATGCCTGCATCATTTGTGGGAATTTTTTCATGCGAATATACTTTATAAGATTTGCCTGAAAGCTTATCTTCTAAATTCTTTAATATGTACCTGTTTTGAAAGCTACCACCAGACAATACAACTTTTTTGATATTGAAATCATCACTTATCTTATCAATTGTTTGGATAATTGCTTCAATTACTGCATTATGAAAACGTGCCGATATTATAGAAATATCTACATTATCAGCTAAATCTTTAACAATTTCATTAATTAAAGGTTTAAAAGAGATGGCCTTTCCGCTTTCAAAGGGATAATATTCAGCAACATTACTTTTTATAGCAGATTCGAGCCTCATTGGAGCTTCAGCATGAAAGCTGCTATTTATACACAGGCCTGTTAACGCGCTAACAGCATCAAACAATCTGCCGGCACCTGACGACAATGGTGAATTAATATTTTCATCTATTGCCTTACAAAGCATCCTGATTTTTTCACCGGGGATATGCTTTAAAAAAGTCAGGTTGTAATCTAAAAAGCTCATGCCAAAAGTTTTGTATAAATACGAAACCGCCATTCTCCAAGGTTCATGAGTTACCATGTCACCACCGGGTAGCGGCATATACTCAAAATGAGAAACTCTTTTATAGTCTTTTAGATTACAAATTAAAAATTCACTGCCCCAAATATTTCCATCACTGCCCAGCCCGGTTCCATCCATCGCAACCCCAATGACTGATTCATCAAGGCCATGTTCAGCCATGCATGATGCAATGTGGGCGTGATGGTGTTGTACACGAATAACCGGAATATTATACTCTTCAGCGTACCTTGTTGACAAATAATCAGGGTGCAAATCAGTAACCATAAGGTTTGGGCTGAAACGAAACAGGCTTTTGTATTTACTTATTGTTTCTTTATAAAACTCATAAGTTTCCAAGTTTTTTAAATCACCAATATGTTGACTAAGAATAGCCTGTTTTGCTTTCCCAATGCAAAAACAATTTACTAATTCAGCACCGTTGGCAAGCACTCCTTCAGCATCAACTATTAAACTGATTGGTGCAGGAGCATAGCCACGAGATCTTCTTATTAGGCGCTCTTTATCATTTACAATGTTAACAACCGAGTCATCTGCCCTGTTATAAATATCTCTGTTGTAGGTAAGAACCGCATCACAAAACTGCCCCAGTATTTCAACTGCCTTTGCATTATCCGTTATTATTGGCTCATCAGAGATGTTTCCACTTGTTAAAACAATTACTTTTAAGTCAGAGTTTTCAAAAATCAAATAATGAAAAGGCATATAAGGCAACATTACTCCAACCGTATCAAAACCAACATTTACAGAACTTGCAAGCTTTGCTTTATCATTAAGCAAAACGATTGGCCTTTTCAGGGACTTTAGTGTCTCCTCCTCTGCTTTGTTTATATATGCTATTTGCTTTGCCTGAATTATATCCGAACACATAACAGCAAATGGTTTCCCCTCCCTGCTTTTAATATTTCTTAGCCTTGCTACAGAATCTTCACAAAATGCATTACACGCGATAAAGAATCCACCCAGTCCTTTAATTGCTACTATTCCCTTATTCTCAAGAAGTTCAACCGTTTTTTCCAAAATAAGCCTTTGATCAGATATTTCTTTACCTTCCAGGTACAGCTTATACTCAGGCCCGCAAACGGCGCAGGCAACCGGTTGCGCATGAAAACGGCGATCCATAACATCTGTATATTCACTATTGCATTTTTTGCACATAGCAAACTTTTTCATGGTTGTTTTTTCTCTGTCGTAAGGAAGGCTTTTAATAATAGTAAATCTTGGCCCGCAATTAGTACAGTTAATGAACGGATAGTCCAGCCTGTTGTTTTGTGATTTCATATCTTTGAGGCATTCCTCACAAACAGCTATATCAGGGCTTATATCAGTAACGGAGTCAGAAACCGATTTACTTATAACAATTTTGAAGTCATTGAACTCCATTTTTTCAGTTTCCTGCACATTAACAGATGCAATGTTTGAAGCCGGTGGAGCATGTTTATAAACTTCATTTATAAATTCCTTCACCTGTTTTTCGGTGCTGTTAAGCAAAACAATCACCCCGTCATTCCTGTTTTCAACACTTCCTTTAAGCTTGTTTTTAATAGCAATCCTGTAGATAAATGGTCTGAAACCAACTCCCTGGACTAATCCCTGAATTTCAATACGGTAAGTTATATTTGATAAGTTTTCAGGCATTTATAATTGTATATATAACACTTTGAATTAAATTTGCAAAGATACTTAAAAGGAGAGAATATTTCTTTATACAGGTGAACCTCTTGACTGAGTATAGGTTTTTTTACTAATTATTTTTATTATCATAAATTGTATTTTTGCTCACACAATTAATATCAACAATAAAACCTTAAATAAAATATTATGACACACAAAGATAATCGCATACTTACTGACCGTGATTTGTGGATGCTAATTGCGCAGAGTTCTGTGGGAGATACTTATCGTCCTTTGAATTTTCGCGGAGCTAATCTTGCAGGAGCAAACCTGGCGGGAGCGGATTTGTCAGGTGCCAACTTTGCCAATGCAGACTTAAGCAATGCTAATTTAAGCGGAACCAATTTGACGGGAGCTTTTCTTGCTAATGCAATTTTAAAGGGAGCTAAAATATCCAATGCTAATTTTACAGGAGCTATGCTTCAGTATTCTCAACTACAAGGTGCCACAGCAAAAATGACAGATTTTTCAGAGGCAAATTTGTCCGAAGCAAATTTATCTGATGCATCTTTCCATGATGCTGACTTTACCAGGGCTGACATGTCGCTGTCAATAGCTCTTTCGGCAAATTTCCGAAAAGCTAATTTTTTTAAGGCAAATCTCTCTGGCGCAGATGCTACCGGTTCTGATTTTAATGAATCAAATTTAGAAAAAACATATATGAACGATACTGTTCTTAAAAGTGTAAAAAACCTTGAGTATGCCCGCGGTTATAAAGGATAAAGCCATTTTATTCAAAATATACCCGATTATTTTATTATTATTGTTTGTAATAATAACTGATATATCCGGGCAAAGCTCATATTATAATGCAAGCTCTGATGTAACTAATTTTATAAACAGGTTAGAAATAAAAACCGGGAAAGCCATACCGGAAATACACACTTTTTATAAGCCATTCAACAGGCGGGCAGTTACACAGTTTCTTGAAAATCTTGACTCAACAGCCGTTAATTTAAGCAATACTGACAAAAAAAATATTCAAAACATACTATTTGATAATAGTGAATATTCAACAACACAACCTGACTCAAGCCAAATAGCTTTTTTGAAGTATTTTTACGTTGTACCCCAGGATTTTTACAGGAAAGACAAAGATGATTACTTTATATCTGTTAACCCGGTTATACACCTGGAAGCAGGCCTTGAAAGCGGAAACAATGATGCTTTATACATTAATACAAGGGGCATTAAAGTTAGAGGGTTAATAAATGACAAAGTGGGTTTTTATTCTTATATATCTGACAACCAGGCAAGGTTTCCTGCCTATGTTAATAACAAAATAGATTTTCAGGAAAGAGGGATCCCCGGCGAGGGATGGAACCAGGAATTTGGAGATGGTGGTTACGACTTTTTTACAGCAAGGGGATATATTGATTTTCAAGCTACTAAAAACATAGGTATTCAATTTGGACAGGATAAAAATTTCTTAGGGCATGGTATCAGGTCTTTATTATTGTCCGATTACTCTAATGATTATCTATTTCTAAAAATAAATACTCAATTAGGAAGATTTAAGTATCAAAATATTTTTGCCGAGTTGATAGATTATCCCATGAGGAGTTATGGAGGGCGGTTGTTCGACAAAAAATATTCTACTACGCATACATTATCCATGAATCTGACTGAAAGGTTTCATATAGCATTATTTGAAAATGTAATATACGGCCGCAGCGATGAGTTTGGGAAAAGAGGCCTTGAAATGCATTATTTTAATCCTGTAATTTTTTACAGGGCAATTGAGCACCATCTTGGAGATGCCGACAAAGTTTCTATTGGGCTAAACTGGAGATGGCTTGTTTTAAACAGGGCATCATTATACGGACAAATATATATTGATGACTTTCATCTTGGAGATATAAGAAATGATGTGGATTCATTACTTGTAAGATATGGTATGCGTAGCGAAAGG
Source organism: Bacteroidales bacterium (assembly GCA_003557965.1). Lineage (GTDB taxonomy): Bacteria > Bacteroidota > Bacteroidia > Bacteroidales > UBA7960 > PWND01. The sequence goes on from PWND01000311.1 coordinate 4,368, forward strand.
AAATACTCTGATTATGCATCATTCCGAAATAAATTTGCAATTCAGGCGGGCTTTAAGTTTATAGATTTATTTACAGTAAAGAACCTGGATTTTCAGGCAGAAGTAAACCTGATAAGGCCTTATGTTTATTCCCACTACGACACCTATGGCAGTGGGCTAAGGCCGTCTGCAAGCTACTCCCACTACAGCCAGCCATTAGCTCATCCTATGGGTGCTAATTTAAGAGAGTTTATTGGAGTTTTAAATTACCAGCCACACCATAAGTGGAATATATCAGCTACATTAATGCATGTAAAACAAGGGGTTGATACTGCCGGAGTAAACATGGGCTATGATATAATGCAAGACTACTCTGACAGGCCGGGAGATTACAATATGCTGTTTTTACAAGGCAAAAGAATGAATGTTTTGCTTTCTGATATAATTGTTAGTTGGCAATTCCGACACAACTACTGGCTTGATGCAAGGTTTATCTTGCGAAACGAAAACTACCCTGATAATAACACCGGATTAAATTCATACATGTTTAACATGGGCTTAAGAATGAACATTTCACCAAGAAATCACTATTTTTAAAATAAAGATACTTGCCGGGAATAATAAAAGTATGGCTAACTTTCTTTTAAAATTATAACAACATGATTATAAGCAAAGAAAAATACCCACATCCTGTTTACATAAATTTTCTGAATAGCAGCTTACTTGAAAACTATATAAAAGAACACTTTAATCAAACCGGCGATATATTTATTATTTGCGACTCCAACACATCAAAGTATTGTTATTCACTTGTAAAAAGCAAACTAAAAAATGATTTTAATATAAAAAAAATAGAGTTTTCGCAGGGTGAAATCAACAAAAACCTTCAAACATGCGAAATGATATGGGATTCTTTATTAGAAAACCATGCAAAAAAAGACAGCCTGGTGATTAATTTGGGTGGTGGAGTTGTTACTGACATTGGCGGCTTTTGTGCTTCTCTGTACATGAGAGGATTGCCTTTTATTAACATACCCACATCTTTAATGGCAATGGCAGATGCTTCAATTGGCGGAAAAACGGGCGTAGGTTTAAAAAAAATAAAAAACTGCATAGGTAATATTGTTTTCCCGGCGGCTGTTTTTGTAGATGCAAAATTTTTAGATACACTTGCTAAAAGGGAAAGAGCATCTGGTTATTACGAAATGATAAAGCATGGCTTAATTGCTGATGAGAAATTTTTTCATGACCTAACTAACAATTGTTATGATAATAATATTATTGAGGCCATTCAGAAGTCAATTGATATTAAAATGGATATAATATCAAAAGACCCTTATGAGCTGGGTTTAAGAAAAAGTTTAAATTTTGGGCATACTATCGGCCATGCTATTGAATCGGCTTTTTTAAAGTACTCTGAAAAATCTTTACTACATGGTGAAGCAATATTAGTAGGAATGATAGCAGAGTGCTTTTTGTCTGTTAAAAAAAACTTATTATCAGCCACGGAAATGGAAAAAATTGTTTCTCAACTTGCACTAAATTTTCCCAGGGTAAAGCTTGAAGCAAATATAATTGATGATATTTTAGCCTATTTATTGTATGATAAAAAGCATAGCAGCAAACAATTAAACTTCACATTAATAACCAGTGTAGGCAATACTGTAATTAATCAAAACATTGAAACCAACTATATCAAAAGCTCCCTTTCTTATTTATCCGGTTTTTTAAGCAATAACTAAAAACTATGAACAAAATAATAGTAAAATCAAGAGAAAGAAAGCTTTTTGGTGATGTTAACCTGCCTGCTTCAAAAAGTATAAGCAACAGGCTGCTTATTATCAAATCATTATCCGGCCAAAATACTGAAATTAGGAACTTAAGTAATTCGGATGATACTGTTGTTTTGCAGGAAGCATTAAAAAAAATTAATAAAGAATTAATTATCAATATTGGTGAATCAGGTACTGCTATGCGCTTTTTATCAGCATACCTGGCACAAATTCCCGGAGAACATATACTAACAGGCAGCTCAAGAATGAAAGAAAGGCCTATAAAGCCTTTGGCAGAAGCATTAAAAACACTTGGAGCAAAAGTAAGTTATGTTGAAAAGGAAGGATTTCCACCACTAAAAATTAATGGCACGAAAATGCAAGGAGGAACTGTTGAAGTCGAAGCAGATATAAGCAGTCAGTTTATTTCCGCACTTATGCTAATTTCACCCGGAATGTCAAGAGGGTTAAAAATAATACTAAAAGGGAATATTGTTTCTTATGCCTATATAAATATGACAATGAAATTAATGAGGTCATTTAATATAGATATCAGCATCAATGACAATGTAATCTCAATTTCTCCCGGAGTATATAAAAACAAAATTTATGAGGTAGAACCCGACTGGACATCTGCATCATACTTTTATGCACTATTAAGCTTGGCCGATAGTGGGAGGATATTTTTCCCGCAGCTAAAGCAAAACAGCATCCAGGGGGATAAGGATGTAATGCTTTTTTTTGAAAAGCTGGGCATTTCATCATGTTTTACAAAAAATGGTTTAGAAATAACAATAAAGGACGAAAATAATTTAAGTAGTGAATTGCATTTTAATTGTATAAACAATCCCGATTTAGCCCAAACACTGGCTGTTTGCTGTGCAGGGAAAAATACGAAATCAGTGTTTACAGGGTTGTCAACTTTAAAGAATAAAGAAACAAACCGGGTGCAGGCTCTTCAGCTTGAATTAAGAAAGATTGGCTGGAACTTCGAAGAAGATTTTCCGGGAGTTTGGAAGCTGGCAAAATCTGACACTGAGAATAACAATACAGAAGCACCATTTTTCCAAACTCATAACGATCATCGCATGGCAATGTCTTTATCAGTTTTATCAATGATTTATGAATCCATAATACTGGAAAACCCCAATGTAGTTAGTAAGTCATTTCCGACATACTGGGAAAACTTAAAAAAGTTTGGTATTACAATTAAAGAATTTGCCGGTTAAACAAATCCCTACTTATTTTTCATAAGCCCAAGAGGGTCAACAAAAGGCTTAACTATTTTACCTTTAGATGCTGTAATGTCAGCTTCTTCAGGGTTAGGGATAACCGTCATTACCGGCATTTCAGCTTTATCAATTATTTCTTCTGCAGAGTTTTTTGAAAAAATATCAGCAAAGCCACCATCTTTCTCTGCTACAATAATAATAAGGTCTGCATCTATTTTATTTGCATAATTGATAATTGTTTTATGAACATTTTTATCAGGCTTAACCAAAACATCAGCTGTTACTTTAACACCAGCTTCTTTAATATAGTCCATTACCTTTTTCAATAGAGCTTCCTTTTGAATTTTCATCACTGTGCTTTTCGTTTCAAGCACTCCAACAATTCTTATAGCAGCACCAAAATAATGAGCAAATTTTATTGCTTGAGTAACTTTTATTGTGCTTTCTTTAGAAAAGTCAATGGGTAGAACAATATTTTCAAAGTCTTTCTTTTTTAATGGATTTTTAACTACAGCTACCGGAACTTTTGAAGAGCAAATAACTTTATAAGCGAAGCTTCCAAACATGTGCTGCAATCCTTTTTTGCCATGGATTCCCATAATAATCAAGTCGGCACCTATTTCATCAGCAGCTCTGCCAATAGTTGTAAAAATACTTCCTTCTTTAACAATTCCTTTTATTTCAACATCTGATTTTTCAGATGCTTCGGAAGCATATTTATCAATCTTTTTCTGTGATAGCTCTTCTTCATTTTCATTAACTTTTTTAATTATTACATGCAACAGGCAAATCTTATATTTAAAAAGCCTTGCCATTACTGCTGCATGATCAACAGCATACTTTGCTCTTTCTGTATAATCAACAGGTACAAGAATAATTTTATTTTTCGTTATCGTCATCTTTTTATTTGTATTAATTATTTTTTATTTTCTTTTTTCATTAATCCTAAAGGGTCAATAAAAGATGAAACCACGCCCGGATTAAAGCTGGCTTCAGGAATAAGGCTTAGCACCGGAACTTGAGAATCATTAATAATTTCCTGGGCATTTGACCCAACAAAGCATTCTGCAAATACTTTCTTTTGCTGTGTTATAATTACCAGCAGATCTGCATTGATTTCCTTTGAATGCTCCAATATTAAGCTGCTAATTTTTTTGCTTTTTGGTGCAGTAATAGTTTTCACTATACAGTTTAGCCCGCTTTTTAAAATTCTATTTTTTAATTGCATTATTTTTACTTGCTTTAATATTTTAAAAGCTTTGCTTTCTTTTGTAAAAACAGCAAATACATTAATTAAAGCACCAAAGTAGAAACCTATGCTTATTGCAGCATCAACTTGTTTATCAACACTTTTACTTAAGTCTAAAGGCAACAAAATATTATTAAACTCTTTTGAGAGCTTACCCCCTTTCATAGAAATAACAGGGCAATGAGCTTCTCTTATCACATTAAATGTATTACTACCAATATATTTACTTTTCCTGCTTGTATCAATTCCGTTTTTCCCCATAACAATCATAATAACTCCATAGTCTTTTGCTACTTCAATTATTTTTTCATAGGGTTTTCCTTTTACAATTATACTTGATACAGGAATTTTTGAGTCTGCTTCTGTTTTTTTTGCAAGCATTTGAAGTTCTTCAAATTTCTCCCTTACATTAGCAACAATTTTATTAACATAATCATCAGGAAAAAAGTGCTTAGAAATTCCCCCAAAAGGTTCTATTACATAAAGTAATAGTAATTCTGCCTTAAAAATTTCTGCTAAATGAAATGATTGTTCCAAAGCACTTAATGACTGCTCTTCAAAGTCAATTGCAACTAATATTTTATTTTTCACAATTTTCATCGCATCATAATTAAAGCATACACTTTATTTGACCGCCTGTACACTAAAAAACAGAGAAATCTTTGGTTATAACAGTTTAGTCTATTGATAGTAAGCAAATATATAAAAATAATTTACATAAAAGGCTCTTGTAAAAGTAATAATAATTTTTTTTAACAAAGACTTTTACAGACTATAAAACAGGGGTGCTCCCGGCCCAATAGGGAATCCTGCTAAAATCCACACAATCAGCAGAATAAGCCAACTTATAAGAAACACAAAAGTATAAGGTAACATTGTGGCAATAATCGTCCCGATTCCGGCTTTTTTATCGTATTTTTCAATAAAAGCCACAATAATTGCAAAGTAAGCCATCATTGGGGCAATAACGTTTGTCACGCTGTCGCCAACCCTATATGCAAGCTGAGTAAATTCCGGAGAATATCCTAAAAGCATAAACATAGGGATAAATACAGGTGCCAAAATTGCCCATTTAGCACTTGCACTTCCTATTACAAGATTGATAAATGCAGCAACCAGCACCAAGGCTATCATAAGAGGGATATTGCCCAGGTTTAACGAACCAATAAGTGTAGCACCTTTGATAGCAAATATCAGCCCAAGATTTGTCCAGTTAAAGTATGCTACAAACTGGGCAGCAAAAAATACCAGCACAAT
>PWND01000183.1 GCA_003557965.1 Bacteroidales bacterium
ATGTGGCTTTTACTTCTTTGAAGTGTTGGAGAGAATATGACGAAGATGCAAGCGAAATGGAGAATGCTACTTTTAATGTGAAACAAGAGAAAGATAGGGAGTTTGGTCAATTGTCTTTTGTAAAAATATATTTTAAAAAAGGAAGTTTCTATGACGAATATTAAGCCCCTACCAACTAGATACAAAGGGATTAAATTCCGCTCTCGGCTAGAAGCGAGGTGGGCTGTGTTTTTTGATGCACTTAATATCAAGTGGCGTTATGAGTTTGAGGGATATGATTTAGGGGGTGGCGATTGGTATTTGCCAGACTTTTGGTTTCCCGAATGGGATGTTTATGGAGAAGTAAAACCCTGTGGGGGAGATTTTAGAAAAGCAGAAAAGTTTGCCCTTAAAACAGGGTTGCAAATTCTATTGCTTGAAGATGTGCCAGCAGTAAGCTCATACAGATTTTTAAAAGGCATTAAAACTTATTCTCCAAACGAAGAAGATTTTGTAGCGTGTGTTGAAGTGGGGATATGCTGGGATGTTGCTTATAGGGATTGTCGGCTATACGGAGATCCTTTGTTTAACCCAGAACAACTTGAAGAAAATCCTGAATCAGATATTGCCTACGGCCAATCTGTTTTTGTTAATGATAAAGACGAAGTTACAGGTAACCACATTAATAACCTTAATGTTTTGGATAACAAATTATGGAAAAATGATTTTTGTATTGATGGCAAAGAACTGCTCGCAAAGTACATGCTGATAATTAATATCATTCCTAATGCAGGTGCCGTTGTTTTTAAAAGAAATCTTATTGAAAACATAAACTGGGAAAAAATACTTGGCTTTAAACTTGCAGGTGACAGGCTGTTTTGGTCGGGAATTTTTATGAATACTAAAGTATGCTTTGTGGCAAAAAACCTTAACTACTTTAGGATAGATGGCGATACTGTTAGAAGCAGGAACATTTATACTCTTAAATATCTGAAAGAGATCCAGTCGGTGGTTTTTTTCATTTGTAATAATGTTAATGCCTCTTTCAAAAATAAAACAAGGGCTGTAAAACAATGGCTTATTTACTTAAGAAATGCCATAAAGTACAACAAAAACAAAGGAGTGGGTTTTTATTTTCATTCTGCTTATTTGTATGTTAAATTATTAACGATATATATTAGGTAAAACTTTTATAAGGTTGAACACTTCACATTTAAAAATACTGGAGAACGAAGCGATTTATGTTTTGAGGGAAGTTGCTGCTCAGTTTGAGAATCCTGTAATTCTTTTTTCAGGTGGGAAAGATTCTATTGTGTTGGCGCATATAGCAAAAAAAGCTTTTTATCCTGCACCTAACCCTTTCCCATTGCTGCATATTGATACAGGGCACAACTTTCCCGAAACTATAGAATACAGGGATCAGCTTGTAAAAGATACGAAATCAAAACTAATAGTGGGAAGTGTTCAGGAATCTATTGACAGCGGAAAAGTGAAGGATGAAACTGGCCCTGATGCAAGCCGTAATGTTCTGCAAACTACAACTCTGCTTGATTCTCTGGAGAAGTATAATATTGATTGTGCTGTTGGTGGAGGAAGAAGAGATGAAGAAAAAGCCCGCGCGAAAGAAAGATTTTTTTCACACAGAGATAATTTTGGACAATGGGACCCCAAAAATCAAAGGCCGGAACTGTGGAATATTTTTAATGCCAGAAAAAAAACCGGTGAACATTTCAGGGTTTTTCCCCTCAGCAATTGGACAGAACTCGATGTGTGGCAATACATTGATGCTGAAAAAATCAATATGCCCTGCCTTTACTTTTCTCATAAACGAAAAGTTTTTCAGAGGAAAAATGTAATTTTTGCTCTTACTCCTTTTGTTACTGTTGGTGATGATGAAAAGGTATTTGAAGCTGAAGTCAGGTTTCGTACAATAGGTGATGCTACCTGCACAGGGGCAATTCTTTCTAAAGCTGCAACAGTAGCTGATATTATTAAGGAAGTTGCTGTAGCACGTATCACCGAAAGAGGAAACCGGAATGATGATAAGCGCAGTGAAACAGCTATGGAGGACAGAAAGCGTGAGGGGTATTTTTAGCCACATGCCACGTTAATGAATAAAAATTTAATATACATCTTATTTAAAGCCAGATTTTAATTAATAAGGTTTAAATTTCCCGATAAGTATGAGTAATAAAATCAGCCAAAAAATTGATATGCTACGCCTGATTACTGCAGGAAGTGTGGATGATGGCAAAAGCACACTTATTGGGAGGCTTTTATTTGATTCTAAGTCTATTTTTGAAGACCAGCTTGAAGATATTGAAAATGTTAGCAGAAACAGCGGTGAAGATGAACTTAACCTTGCTTTGCTTACTGATGGGCTTAAAGCCGAAAGAGAGCAAAAAATAACCATTGATGTAGCATATAGGTATTTTGCAACTCCAAAACGTAAGTTTATTATTGCAGATACTCCCGGCCATATTCAATATACCAGGAATATGGTTACCGGGGCTTCAACTGCTGAATTGGCAATTATTTTAATTGATGCTACCAGGGGCGTTCTTACACAAAGTAAAAGGCATAGCTTTATAGCTACATTACTTCAAATACCTCACCTTGTTGTGGCAGTTAATAAGATGGACCTTGTTGATTATGATATGCAGGTTTTTAACAATATAGTATCTGACTTCAGGGAGTTTGGAGCAAAAATGGATGTTGATGACATTACTTTTATCCCAATTTCTGCCCTTAAAGGCGATAATATAGTTTTGAAAAGTAAAAATATGCCATGGTATAATGGCTCAACACTGCTTTATCACCTTGAAAACGTACACGTTGATGCTGTAAGTAACCTCATTGATTTTCGTATGCCGGTACAGTACGTCATCAGGCCAAAACATAACTTCAGGGGCTATGCAGGCCGTATCAGTTCAGGAATTATCAGAAAGGGTGATGCAGTAAAAATATTGCCATCAGGGCTTAAAAGCAGGATTAAGCAAATCAGCAAACCTGATAAAGTTGTGAATGAAGCTGTTGCCGGCGACTCTGTTACAGTACAGGTTGAAGATGATATTGATATCAGCAGAGGTGATATGATCTGCAGAGTTAACAATATCCCATATATTAGCAATTGCTTCGATGCCTATATATGCTGGATGTCTGCCGAACAATTAATAACTGGTAAGCAATATATTCTGATGCATACTACACGATCAATAAAAGCAATAGTTAGAAAGCTAAAGTTTCAGATTGATGTAGATACTATGCAACGCAAAAATGCTGACACACTGCAGGTAAATGAAATCGGGCGTGTTATTGTTGAAACTGCAAACCCGTTGTTTATTGATAACTACAGGCGTAATATCAATACCGGTATCTTTATTCTTGTTGACCCTGATTCCAACGCTACTATTGCTGCCGGAATGGTTAGAAAAGCTGTGCAAGCTGATGTAAGTGAAGCTGAATCAAAAATTGCTGAAATAGCAGCAGGAAATATTATTCCGCATGACAATGAAATCGAAGATGTTCCTTGTACAACTCTTGTAGATAATATTACCTGGTCAAGCTCACTTGTAAACAGAAAAATACGTGAGCAAAGATATGGCCATAAGAGCATAGTGATTTGGCTAACAGGAGTATCGGGAGCCGGAAAGTCAACCATTGCAAAATCTCTTGAAAAAAAACTATGGGATGACGGTAAAAATGTAGTTCTTGTTGATGGCGATAACCTAAGGCATGGGCTAAATGCAGGGCTGGGCTTTAGCCCATTGCACAGAAAAGAAAATATCCGCAGGGCTGCACATCTTGCTAAGGCTTTTCTTGATAATGGAATGATTGTTATTTGTGCATTTGTTTCTCCATATATTGATGACAGAGAAATGGCGAAAAAAATAATTGGAAAGGAAAGTTTTTTAGAAGTATATATTCACTGTGAACCTGAATTAGCACATAAAAGAGATCCCAAAGGCTTATATGATAAAGCAAAAAAGGGCATAATAAAAGGCCTTACCGGTTATGATGCACCATATCAAAAACCTGTAAAACCATCTATAACTATTGATACCGGCAAAAAGCCTGTTGACGAAAACCTTGCTCTTTTGTACGAACATGTTGTTTCTGAATTAATGACAACTTCATCTGACGAAGGTGAATCAAATTAATCTCAGAGGTTTTTCAGCCGCAGGGAATAACTAGGCATTGGGGTTGAATATAGACAGAAGTATTTGAGATTAAATAAAAATGAAGTAAAACAGTTTAATAACTAAATTTTATACAAATGAAAGGAATTATTTTGGCCGGAGGAGCCGGCACGCGTTTGCATCCCGCAACAACTGTAGTAAGTAAGCAATTATTGCCCGTTTATGATAAGCCTATGATTTATTACCCCTTATCAGTTTTAATGCTTGCCGGGATTAAGGAAATTTTAATAATATCAACCCCACAGGACTTGCCTAATTACAAAAACTTGTTTGGTGATGGCAAACAGATCGGGCTTGATTTAAAATATGCCGAACAACCATCGCCCGATGGACTTGCGCAAGCTTTTATTATTGGGGAAGAATTTATTGGAAATGATAATGTTTGCCTGGTTTTGGGTGATAATATTTTCTATGGTGCCGGCTTGCAAAAAATGCTGATGTCGGCCGTAAATCAAGTCGAAGAGAATAAAAAAGCCGTTGTTTTCGGATACTTTGTTGACGACCCTGAAAGGTATGGAGTTGCAGAAATTGACAAAGATGGTAACGTTTTGAGTATAGAAGAAAAACCTGAAAACCCAAAATCTAACTATGCTGTTGTAGGATTATACTTTTATCCTAATTCAGTAATAAAAGTTGCTAAGGACGTAAAACCATCAGACAGGGGTGAGCTTGAGATTACTTCAGTAAATCAGCACTACCTTAAGCAGCACGACTTAAAACTCCAGGTTCTGAGCAGAGGCTTTGCATGGCTTGATACAGGAACACATGAAGCATTATCTGAAGCAACCGAGTTTGTGAAAGCTATCGAAAAACGTACCGGGCTTAAAATTGCATGTATTGAAGAAATTGCATTACACATGAAATACATTAACAATGATCAATATGCCGGATTGCTTCAAAACCTTGGTAAAAGCTCTTATGCTGATTACCTGAGAAAGAATGTGAAGTAAGGAATATTGCTATTATAGCTTTTTTGTTCTAATCCAAAATACAGAAAAATGATTTTTAAAGAAACAAATCTTAAAGGGCTGTTCATTATTGAGCCTAAAGTTTTTTCTGACGGGCGTGGATATTTTTTTGAATCCTTTAATAAGGCAGTTTTTGAAAAACATATAAAAAATATTGATTTTGTGCAGGATAACGAATCAAAATCAGGTTATGGAGTTCTGCGTGGGCTGCACTTTCAAAGGCCTCCGCACGCACAGTCAAAACTTATTCGATGCATTGAAGGGGAAGTGATGGATGTTGCTGTTGATATTAGAAAATCCTCAGAAACCTATGGCAGGCATTTTTCAGTTTTGCTGACCGGCGATAACAAAAAGCAGCTATTTGTTCCAAAAGGATTTGCTCATGGCTTTATTGTAATTAGCAATGAAGCTACTATAGCATATAAAGTAGATGATTTTTATGCACCGGATTATGATTCGGGAATTATTTGGAATGACCCAAAACTCAATATAAACTGGGGAATACCGGAGTCCGATATAATTATTTCACAAAAAGACAAAAATCTTGGTGATTTTTCAAGCCTTATCAGCGAATTTGAGTAATACAAAATAAGCTGCAAAATATAATACATAAACCTAATTTTTATATATTTGCACGCACAAAAAATTAAGTATTAGAATATAGTAAGTGCTTGATTTAAGAGTCATACAAGAATATTTGTAAAATTCAGATACAAACCTCATCTGCTAAACATATATAAAGGTGCATGTGTAAACATGAGGGTTCCATCGGGATAAAAGCACCTTAAAATGAATACATGAATACGCATAATACTAATATTCAATTTGATAACACTAATTTACAAAGATGAAAGAAATTAAAAATATTTGTTGTATTGGAGCAGGGTATGTTGGTGGCCCCACCATGTCGGTAATAGCTCAAAAATGCCCCGAAATAAAAATAACAGTTGTAGATGTAAATCCGGAACGTATTGCAGCATGGAAAACTGATGATTTGCCAATTTACGAACCCGGATTATTGGAAGTTGTGAAAGAAGCTCGCGACAGAAACCTGTTTTTTTCAACTGATATAGAAAAAGGAATACGTGAAGCTGATATGATTTTTATCAGTGTTAATACGCCTACAAAAACCTATGGAATGGGGAAAGGCCGCGCTGCCGACCTTAAGTTTGTTGAGCTTTGTGCAAGACAAATTGCCGAAGTTGCTGAATCTGACAAAATAGTAGTCGAAAAATCTACAATCCCTGTTAGAACAGCTCAATCTATTAAGGCAATACTTGATGAAACCAGCAACGGCATCAGGTTTGATGTATTATCTAACCCCGAATTTCTTGCTGAAGGGACTGCTGTAAAAGACTTGTTAAACCCCGATAGAGTTCTTATTGGTGGTGACCAAACCCCGGAAGGCCTTGAAGCAATTGAAACATTAACAAAAATATATGCTCATTGGGTGCCGCGTGAAAAAATTATCCAAACCAATATCTGGTCTTCTGAATTAAGTAAACTTACTGCTAACGCATTTTTAGCACAGAGAATATCATCAATTAACAGCATATCAGCTTTCTGTGAAGCCACTGGCGCTGATGTTGATGAAGTAGCTAACGCTATTGGTGCTGACACCCGAATCGGCTCCAAATTTCTTAAAGCATCGGTAGGCTTTGGAGGTAGCTGCTTCCAAAAGGATATTCTAAACCTGGTGTATTTGTGTGAATATTTTGGATTGCCTGAAGTTGCTAATTACTGGAACCAGGTTATTATTATGAATGACTACCAGAAAAAAAGATTTTCACTAAAAATAATAAATGCCCTCTTTAATACCGTATCCGGTAAAAAAATTGCAATGCTGGGATGGGCTTTCAAAAAAGACACCAACGACACCAGGGAGTCTGCAGCCATATATGTTGCTGACCACCTTCTTGATGACCATGCCGATATTCATGTGTACGACCCGAAAGTTCAGGAAAGCCGAATGTATGACGACCTGAACTATCTCGAAACAAGATTACCGGAAGAAAATAATGAAATGCTTACTGTACACAATGACCCTTATAAAGCTTGTGAAAATGCTCATGCTATTGCCGTAATTACAGAATGGGATGAATTTGCAGATTATGACTGGAAAAGAATATATGACAACATGAAAAAACCTGCATTCCTGTTTGATGGCAGAAATATCCTCAATCATAAAAAACTTAAAGAAATTGGCTTTAAAGTATATGCCATAGGAAAAGGATAAGCGAAGCTAAAGCTTAAATAACAATAATTAGCCTTTCGAATCTATGCTTTAGGTTAGCCTTAAGTAATAACCTAATTCTTCTTAAAAGCATTTACTAAACCATATATTAGTATTACAGCTCCTAATATCGTGCCTGTAATCTGAAGCGCTCCGAAACTTGGATTACGGGCGACACCTAACTCATATCCAAAAATTGAAATTAACAATATAGCTAAACCTGCTATTGCTATAATAATTCCGCTTGTTTTCTTATTTTTCATCATTATGTTTTTTAGAATCAATTAAATTGAATGCATCCATAAGAAGCAAATGTATGCTTTAATCCAGTTATTTCAAAATATTTCAGAAAAAAATTGATTAAAAAATATTTGGCTGTTTTTTTAAGTTAAATCATTTTTAGTTTTAGTGAGATTTTGCTAAATTTGCTAATTGCCTTATTTATTAAAACATGCATTATGCGTTTTAGCATTTATTATTAATAAGAGTTTTGTAATAAGGCTTTAAAAAATTAATTATTAAGATAAAAAAGGAAGTAAAACTATGGCATTCTTTTCATTTATTACAGCATTATCTATAATTGTTTCGTTGAGCATAAATCCTGTTCAATCTCAAGTCGTGTTAAAATATGAAACACATGGCTTTATTAATGATACAAAAAATGAGATTCATTTAACTGATGTGGTTAATCCGGGTGAATCAGGAAAAAACGCTTATTGGGATTTTTCATCATTAAAAATAAATGAAGATTTTGTAGGAAAATTTTCTGATGCCGGATTGGAGCCTGACAGGACATTATTCCCGGAAGCTAATATTATTATTGAAGAATTTGGCAACAGGTTTTTCTTTAAGTCTGATAGTGAAAGCACCAGGCAATATGGATATATTTCAAAAGAAGGAAATGCTATTGAGTACACTAAGCCCTATAAAAAAATGAGGTACCCGTTTTCTTTTGGGGAATCATTTTCCGGCGACTTTGAAGCAAAACTTAATTCGGGAGATGGCGAATATGTGCCAATATCCGGGAGCTACAGTGTTGTTGCAGATGCAGAAGGTAAGCTCGGGTTGCCCGGAAATATTCTTTATGACAACGCTCTTAGGGTTAAAGAGGTTAAAACTTCAAAGCAACTTGTTGAGGAAAAGCTTATTCACGTTGAACATACTGCATACAGGTGGTATGTTGCTCAACACAGATTCCCGGTTTTAACAATAGTAAACAGTAAATGGATTTATCCTGATGGTGATACACACAGCTACAGCCTTACAGGATATAACCCCGTGATAGTGTATCACGCTACTGATATAACTGAAAAACCTGAACAGTCAGTAACTTACAGTGTTTACCCTAATCCTTACCGGGATTTCGTAAGTATAAGGCTTTTCGTTGATGAACCTTCAGATGTTGAAATAGCTGTTTATTGCCAAAATGGAAAACGCATTAAAGAAATTGCAAGTAATAACTCACTGCAGGGAGAAATTCAGCACACTTTCTCAGCAAAAAATCTTGGGCTGGGGCCTGGTGTTTATTTCGTCCGCTTTATTGTGAATAACCAGGTAAAGACTCTCAAAATACTTGAAATTTAAACTTTTTTATTTCCGGTTTCTGTTAGTTTTATGCAGTATTTCTTGTATGATATTTAGCAATTGAGTGCAAGGAATGCGTTAATAATCACATAAAACAGAAAATATCAGTATTTCCACGGTAATTAGAAAAAATGATGTTTGGCAAATCCACATGATGAAGTTTTTTAAAAAGATAATGATTTTACTTTGGTGGCATTTGCCTGTTGGGAGACAGGGCAAAGAAAAAATAAAGGGTTTTTTCTTTACTTTATTTCCTTTTATTTTTAAAAATAAAAAGGCATATAAAAATTGGCAGTACACAAATAATTTGTCAAACCCTGACTTTAATTACAGTCCTGAAGACTTTCCCAAAAACTGGCCTGTAGAAAAGCTTAACAAAAGCAAGTACAACACCAATGAGGAAAATATTAACAACAAAGACTCTGAAAACAATATTGCTGTGATAATTCATGCTTTCTATGATGATGTATTTGAAGAGCTGATAAAAAGATTGCAAGAAACTCAGTATGGCAGAATGAAACTGTTTATCAGTACAGTTGAAGATAAGCATCATAGAATTAATGAGATTGCAAAAAATTCAGGCTTTGCTTATGATA
>PWND01000273.1 GCA_003557965.1 Bacteroidales bacterium
ATGCAGTTTCACAATGTTTTGATATATATACTAATTGCAGCAGCATTTATTACTGCCCTTATGGATCACTGGATAGACACATGGGTGATTTTGGCTGTTATTATTATTAATGCATTAATTGGGTTTTTCCAGGAAGGAAAAGCAGAAAAGGCTTTAGAAAGTATTCGTGAAATGCTATCACTTGAAGCTGTGGTAATCAGAAACGGCAAACAGATAACTATTGATGCTGAAGAACTTGTTCCTGGAGATATTGTTATGCTGAAGTCCGGTGATAAAATACCGGCCGATATAAGACTGATTAAATCAAAAGACCTGAGAGTTGAAGAATCTCCCTTAACAGGTGAATCTACATCTGTTGATAAAAGTACAGAAGCTGTTGGTGAAAAAGACATTGTTGGTGACCAATCTTCAATGGCTTTTTCAGGTACGGTAATAACCTATGGAAAGGCAACAGGAGTAGTTGTAAATACAGGTTCTAAAACCGAGATAGGGAAAATTAATGAAATGATTTCAAATGTTGAAGAAATAACAACACCTCTTCTGCAGCAAATAGAAAAATTTGGCAAATGGCTGTCTGTAGTAATTTTAGTTGTGACAAGTGCATTTTTTGCTTTTGGATATTATTTCCGGGATTATTCTATAATCGAGCTTTTCCTGGCTGCAATAGGGCTTATTGTTGCTGCAATACCAGAGGGTTTGCCTGCTATTATGACAATAACACTTGCAATAGGTGTACAACGCATGGCAAAACGCAACGCTATTATTCGAAAGTTGCCATCAGTGGAAACCCTTGGAGCTGTTGATGTGATTTGCTCTGACAAAACGGGCACACTCACAAGAAATGAAATGACTGCCAAAACAATTGTTACTTCTGATAAAGAGTACGATATTGAGGGCACAGGATACAAACCTGAAGGAAAAATACTTCTTGAAGATAAAGAAATAAACCCAGAAGATAATAAGGCTCTATGGCAGCTTCTAAAAGCAATCAGAGTATGTAATAACTCTGAAATAAATGAAAATGACAATAAATGGGAATTAACCGGTACACCTACAGAAGGTGCTTTGCTGACTTTAAGCTATAAGGCCGGGCTTAAAGACTTTAAGCCTGAAAGAATAGACAGCATCCCTTTTGAATCGGACCATAAATATATGGCTACCTTGAATAAGGTTGATGATAATGCATATGTTTTTATGACAGGAGCTCCTGAAAGAATAATGGAAATGTGCACTAAGCAACTTGGCGAATCTGGCGAAAAAGAGCTGGATAAAAGCTTTTGGGAGAAACAAATGGAAAAAACCGCAGCAAAAGGCCAAAGGTTGATTGGAGTTGCTTATAATAAAACTGATAGTAACAGGACAGAACTGGAAAAAGACGACTTGGAAAAAAACAAAGTATTTCTTGGTGTTATTGGCATTATTGATCCCCCACGTGAAGAAGCAATAGAATCAGTAAAGTCTTGTAAAGAGGCTGGGGTTACAGTAAAAATGATAACAGGAGACCATGCTATTACTGCGAAAGCTATTGGGAAGGAGATAGGAATTGGAGATGGCGAAAAAGCTATTACAGGTAAGCAAATTGAAGAAATGAAAAAAGAAGATCTGGCAGAAATAGTAGATGATTATGACATTTATGCCAGGACAAGTCCTGAGCATAAACTCAGGCTTGTTTCTTCCCTACAGGAAAAAGGCCATTTATGTGCAATGACTGGTGATGGAGTAAATGATGCCCCGGCACTGAAAAAGGCAAATATTGGTATTGCTATGGGGATTAAAGGAACAGAAGTTTCTAAAGATGCTTCTGAAATGGTGCTGGCTGACGACAACTTTTCATCTATCGCCAGTGCAATAGAAGAAGGAAGAACTGTATATGACAATATCAGGAAAGCACTCTTATTTATTCTCCCAACAAATGGTGCAGAATCCCTGGTTTTGATGGCGGCGATTTTTATGGGTATTATTATGCCTATTACTCCGGCACAAATTCTGTGGGTGAATATGGTCACTGCTGTTACCTTGGCATTGGCAATTTCTTTTGAGCCAAAAGAAGAAAATGTAATGGAAAGGCCACCAAGGAAATCGGATGAGCCAATATTAGGAAAACTTTTTATATGGAGAATTACATTTGTCTCATTTTTGATTGGTGGCCTAACTTTGGGAATGTTTCAACACCTGCAGGCAAATGATGTTTGTAATAGCGTTGCCCGTACTATTGCTGTTAATACTTTGGTCGCAGGGCAGTTGTTTTATCTTTTCAATTGCAGGAAAATCAAACTGCCCAGCTTAGGTAAAGGCTTTTTCAATAATCGTTATGCATTTATTGCATCTGCTTTATTGATTTTGCTACAACTTGCTTTTGTGTACATCCCTTTTATGAATAAGTTTTTTGACACAGCACCGATATCTCTGCATTACTGGTTGTTAGCTTTAGCAGCAGGAGTTGTTGTGTTTGTTTTTGTTGAAATTGAAAAATTCATTATTTATAAAATAACTGGCGACAAAGAATAATAAGATTTTGTAATTTCGCAAAAAACAACAGAATGTCAATAATTGCAGATTCAGTAACTAAACTTTACGGTAAGCAAAAAGCACTTGATAATGTGTCCTTTTCTGTAAACAAGGGCGAAATTGTTGGTTTGCTTGGCCCAAATGGTGCAGGCAAGTCAACAATGATGAAAATCATAACTTGTTATTTGCCACAAAACAAAGGCAAAGTATCAGTGTGTGGCTATGATACTGAAAACCAATCAATGGAAGTCAGAAAGCGTGTTGGATATCTGCCTGAAAACAACCCCCTTTACCTGGACATGTACGTTAGGGAGTTCCTGAAGTTTATTGCCGGAATACATAAGCTGGGTGCAAATACTAAAGAAAGAATACGCGATGTAGTTGATAAAGCAGGGCTTGGGCCTGAAATTCATAAAAAAATCGGGGAACTATCAAAAGGTTACAGGCAAAGAGTAGGACTGGCGCAGGCTTTGCTGCACAGTCCGGAAGTATTAATACTTGATGAACCAACTTCCGGCCTCGACCCTAATCAAATTGTAGATATTCGGGATCTTATTAAAGAAATTGGTAAGGAAAAAACAGTATTGCTTTCTACACACATTATGCAGGAAGTTGAAATATTATGCGACAGGGTTATTATTATCAATGAAGGTGTTATTGCTGCAGACTCGCCTACATCTGAACTTAAAGATATCAGTGATACTAAAAAAGTTGTAATAGTAGAGTTTCAAAAACATGTTGATACAGATGAAATTAAATCAATAGAAGGCGTCCAGGATGTAATCGTTAACGACAACATTTATAATATTATTCCCGAAACGAATGCTGACCTAAGGCCGGAAATATTTAAAACAGCAAGCAGTAAAAACTGGGTAATTCTTTCAATTGGCTACGAAGAACTTAAGCTGGAAGACATTTTCAGAAAGCTTACATCTTAATGATAACTGTATTTTTATGCGTCTTGATATATATCTTGTAAATAATAACCTCTTTACCTCAAGAGTTAAAGCACAAGAAGCTATATCAGAAGGGTTGGTTAAAGTTAATGGCAAGCTAATTTGTAAAAGTTCTTTCCAGGTTTCAGGAGAAGAAAACATAGAATTTGACAATCCCGACTCAATGAGATTTGTGAGCAGGGGAGGGCTAAAGCTTGAAAAAGCCCTAAATAGCTTTGGCTTATCGCCGGCAGGAAAAAATGTTTTAGATGCCGGGGCTTCAACAGGTGGATTTACTGATTGTCTTTTGAAACATGGGGCTGCCAAAGTGTGGGCTGTTGATGTAGGAGAAGGGCAACTGCATCACACATTATTGAACCATCCCGCAATTACATCTATTGAAAAGGCCAATATTAAAGACCTGACAATAAACCAAATTGGCAATCAGAAACCTGACTGGATAGTTGCTGACCTTTCGTTTATATCTCTGACAAAAGTTTTTGATGTATTTTCCAAACTGATTAATGATGACGGCCTTATCATTGCATTAATAAAGCCGCAATTTGAAGCCGGTAAAGGTTTTATTGACAAGCATGGGCTTGTAAAATCAAAACATGTTCATCTGAAAGTTCTTAATGATGTGGTTGTAAAAGCTAAGGAATACAAGCTGTTTTTAAATAAACTGGACTATTCCCCGATTTATAAAGAGGATAAAAATATTGAATATCTTGGATTGTTTATAAAGAAGAAATCAAAATGCCCGGAAATTGAAACGGTAATAAATGAAGCTTTTTCCTCTGCACCCACAAAAGCTGATAAAGCAAAAAACGCCAAATAGCAATTGATTGAGAGGTGTAATTTCTCTGAACCTGAATCAATTACAACAAAAATTTATTCAATGATTTTTATACACCTTACGGAAAATCCTTCTCTCCAGCTTGCAAGATTGTATATTCCTACAGAACTATTATCATAAAGCAAAAACCTGATTGTTGAATAATTTGTTGTTGATTGTGTGGAAGTCCACCAATCGCCTGAGTAGCCAATACTTTGGAAAGTGCCGCTAAATAATCTGTGGCCGCCGGGATGCCCGAAGAAGCCTGCCACATTTGAAGCCCCTGTATTGGGATAATGCCAAAACCCATCTTGACTTTCTATTGTGCCTGTTGATTTCAGTTTCCCGCCTGCTACAGAGCTGCCTCCCAAATAGCTTATAAGGCCCTCCCACTCATCACTTGAAGGGACATGCCATCCGGGCGGGCATATATTTCTTTCATCATTTACGGCATACCAGTTATATAGCTTACCAAAAGCATGCTCATTAGTGCTGTCATTATTATACCAGCACCATCCGCCTGTTTGCCCTGAGTGAGAATTACTCCACTCTGAGTTTGTTTGCAAATGCTCTATAGGATCGCCATTGGCATAATGGGATGCTCGTAAATTTTGCACAAACCAGCATTGGCCGTTTAAGAAAATTGTTTGATATACATTTCCATCGAAATCCGCAACTGTAGGGTAGCCAGGGCATGCAGCCCTTACTTCTACATATACAGTATCAGAATAAAAAGGGTCACAATGCCCTGCAATAACTTCAGCACGAAACAATGTTGAAACATCAGCTACAAAAAGTAATGTATCATAAACTTCTCCTATTAGGTTTTCCCAGCCATCATTTTCATTGAAAGTTTGCCATTGAATATCACCAACATAGTCGTTTAATCTTAAAACTACCGAATCATTAACGTTTACAACATTATAAACTTCACCATCATTGCTTTGGGCAAACAAAGTGTTTGCCAATAAGAATAAAGATATTGAAAATGCTAATGTTTTGAAAAAGCTATGCTGCATTACTTCCTAATAAATGATTAATTGTTTAGTATAAGATTTACTGCCTGTTATTATTTGTATAATATAAACACCATTTACAAGAAATGGCAAGCTATATTGTTTAGAAAAATTTTCATTCTTTGCACTTTGTCTGTCTCTAAAAACCAAATTACCTGTAATGTCATAAATTCTTACGGTAAACTTTTCGTTTGGCTCAACATTGTTAATTTGCAGGGTAAACAAAGATGACACCGGGTTAGGGTATATTATTAAGTCTTCTTTTCCGCTGATTTCGCTAATATAATTTGTGAAGCAATCTTCCACATCAGGCTGAGAAATACCAACATCTATATAAATGATTTCACTGGACTTCCTGTCGGGTATGTCCCCGGCAAAGCATACGGAACTTAAGAATAATAACAATATAATGGTTTTGCCTGCTTTCAAAGTTTTGTTCATGTATTAATGTTTTGGCAAAAAACAGTCTGATTTTTTTTGTTTTACAAATTAAAAGTACAACAAATTGTTTGAATAACAAATACGAAGACACAACCCCTTCTGCACGAAATATCAAAAGAAGCGAAGCGCAGTGTGAGATTTGGATGAGTGTGAATAATGAAACTGTAAAAAAAATCAGATAAGCATAAACCTTAAACTAAAACCACCATGTGTGTTAGAGTTTTTAAACTGGTTGGAAATATAGGGTGTGTTTACGACCCTGTCAAAGAAAAGCCTGAAGTTTACCCTTGCAGATAACTGGTAATCAACAGAGAAATTGATAGAAATAGTATGCTGTCCCGATGAAATAATATCTTGGTCCTCGTTTAGTTTTCTTAAAATGGTCTTACTGTCTCTGAATGACAGGTTGAGTCTGGTAACCAGGTCGCTTTGAAGCTGTTGTGTGCCACTACCTCCAACCTGTGAAACTGTAAATGACACATCCTGAAACCTGTATCCCGTGCCAATTATTAATTCGCTACTGGAGAGATCGGTAATTTGGTTATTTGCAAAACTAAGCCCTATATCTCTTCTTCTTCTGTATTCAAACTTTGTGATAAGGCTGTTTTCCCAGGTCATATCAATGTTTATAAGTGGATTAAACTGTTCTTGTATTGCCACTTGCCCAATTTCATATTCAGGAATAAAGTTTCCTGATGAAACTTCCATTGCTGCCTGATACCCGTCAACTTCCCTGTATCTGATGTCAGAGGTGTATTGTCCTATAGAGAATGTACTGGTGTATCCGTGAGTTATAATTATATTAGAAAAATAATTATTTAAGAAATCTATCCTGGTTAGTCCGTCATAAGTTAATCTCCAGTTGGGCATAGGGATATTCATAAACGGGCTAAGTGTGCTGCTACTGGGGTCCCATCCGGCGTATGCAGCCATAAATGCAGGTATTAATACATCCTGGGAAGTTGGCCCATATCCTTCAGGGAACCCTGTTGTATCGCTAACTACCTGGTTCCAGTTTGGGTTTTCTTCTGCCAGCCTGAAAGCTATATCATACCTGTAATCTTTAAAGTTTTCAAAGTTTTGAGAACTATAATCTCTGTCATCAACAGTTTCAAAAGTTGTCCTGAATGCAAAAAATGAAATAGAAAAGTTTCCTGACTGCATTGGGTTATGGGAATCAAAGGTCCCCAGTGAATCATTATAAACAAAGTATTCAGTATGCGATTGCGAATAATTTCTCAATGCTGTAAGGTCAATTTTCAGGTTTGGCACGGGTTCTACCAATGCCCTGGCATTAATAGTATTATTATGACTTCTTGTAAATGCTGTATTAAGGTCAGGGTCAGTAGTTATCCAGCCTTCCCTGGCAGCTTGTTCTTTAATGTCTTCCTGGCTACCAAAAACGAATGGCAGGCCCGGAGCACCAACATCAAAGTTTTGCCCAAAATATTGTGGTTCATGCATAAAGCCGGGCATTCTAATACCATTAGTTTCATTAAAAGTTACAGAGATATTTCGCACACTCATTAAAATTCTTAAAAATCCATCAAAAACTTCTTTTGCATAATTCGTATCATCATCATCTTCTTCTTCATCTTCCTCTCCTCTGCCCTGGGGTGGCCTTTGAGGCCTTTGTTGCTGCTGCCTGCCCCTGCTTTGGCCTTTTTGGTTTATAGTTTGAAGGTAGTCAATTTTGTTATACAGGTTTACAAGATTTCCACTAAGGTTAAACCTGATATTTTGAGCATTTTGAATTGTATTTCCAAGTTCAGCGGCTGCTAAAGGAGCGCCATACCAGTCGTAGTCAGCAGTGTAGGCAGCGTTAGCATTTACCCAGTCTAAAAGTGGTAATTTATTTACCGGTATATTATAATTTGCAGATAATCTTTGATTAAACATTGTAGTTCTGCCAAAGCTTTTAAAGCTCTGTAATATTGAGTCTCTTTTATGCTGATAGTCATCATCATTGGGGTTTATGCTCCCCGGAGGTTCATCAATTCTGGCCTGGTTAGTAGCATTATATTCAATCCTGAGAGCCTGGGTAAGATCATATCGTACATTGTACAACCTTCTCCAGTCAAAAGTTTTGATGTAGTTAGGTTCTAAAATAATCATTCCGGCACTTTTATCTCTCATTAAAGATTCAGCATAACCGCGATTTATTTCATTTCTAATGGAGACAAGGCTAGGCTGATAATTAAAATTAAAATCCCTGATCAATCTAAAAGCGCTATGGCTTAGAAAGCCAATATTTGAAAACGGCCTTACATTATCAGGTGTTGTCATGTAGTTATATCCTATTGCACCCAGGTACTGAGCTTGCCGGTCGTATTCATAATCAATGTTTCTATAAAAAACTTCATTATAAGCATAAGTAAAATCGAAGTTTTCCAAACTATAAAACCTATGAGGAGATGACCCTGAACTTGACCGGGATACATTCGTAAAGTTAATGCTTCGTCTTCTTTGGTAATCTTGTGCGTTTTTAATTAACTCGTCTCTTTCTTCCTGGGTTTCTAAAGATGCAAGGTCATCGTCAAACAGGATATCAGGGTTTAGCGGGTTATATTTAGGATTTGAAAACAGTTCAGCATAGCTGAAGTGCATAGGAATATTCAGCCCCCAGTTTTCAGGGAAGAACCTTCCAAGCTGTAGATTCGTAGATAAGTCGTATGATTTAATATCTTCTTGAGATCTTTCATTAACTTTTTGTTCAATAGAACCAAAACCGGCAGTGCTAACCATCCCGGAGAGAGTCATATTGCCCAGGTCAGCTAATCTTGCATTTACTCTTCCGGTAGCAGCCCAGCCACCTTCATTATCAAAGTCATATAATCTTAATTCATTAACCCATACTTCAACAGATTTTGGCAAACCATCATCATGCGTATTTTCAAGAGATTGCTTTGGGTTTCTAACACCAATCATAATTACTTTTACACTGCTTAGAGTTGGTGTTCCAACAACTGTCATTTTATTATCGCCATCAGGTTTTGAAAAAGGCCGGTTAATTAAAACACCGCTATGCGGATCCCTGGCAAGTGTGTTTCTTTCCAGTTTCAAATCAGTAAGTTTATCCAGCTGAATATCAAATTCATTTTCAAGTGGCCATATTAACCTTTCATTAACAGCAGAAGTACCCCATGGAGTGAGTTTCATCGGCACTTCGTATTCGTAGTAGTTATTAGTAAAGTCAGTTCCAAGCCTGATAAAAACCGTTACGTCATCATCTTCAAGAGAAAACTCATCATCAACAGCTTCGGCATGCGCAAACATTTTCAACCTTTTGTACTGGCGGATATCCATATCCATAGTTTTATATACTGCCCTGGCATCTCCGTCTTTAAGGTCTTTTAATCTCATTGCCAATGATTGCTCATTTCTTTGGTGCATAGTGGTATGCCCCATATCAACTTCTCTTTCAATGCCCGAAGGAATAACGTAAGGCACCGG
>PWND01000252.1 GCA_003557965.1 Bacteroidales bacterium
AAAATAATAGTAGAGTAAGTTCTCCTTGTTTAGCCATTTCAAAGTAGTTTTTAGATATTCTTAGTTTTATTCCTTTAAATAGTTTTTATGCAAAGCATCAGTGATAATTCTGAATTTTCATTAATGCTAATAAAAATATTAAAGGCCTGCCTCCTGCTATCTTGCTTATAATCCTCTTTTTTTTTTAAAAAAACTTATCACAAAGCAAATTTTTTTTCAAAATGCATGTGTTTATGCAACTAAATTATTGACATAAACAATAATCAATAAAAAAACATACAAATGAAAAAGTTAAATTTAAATTCACTGTTTTTAATTATAGCATTTACACTTGTAATATTTACAGGTTGTGATAAAGAGGATGACTTGATGGCTCCTGAATTAGGTTCAACTGAGGTTTTATATATCTCGCATAATTCGGCAACCATCGCAGGTAGCATCACTAGTGATGCAGATGTAAGTATTTCGGACAGGGGTGTTTGCTGGAGCACCGAATCCGGGCCAACTATCAATGACAACAGCATTGTGACAGGTGGTTCCGATAACAATTTTACAATTGAAATAGAGGACCTTGATTTGGAAACGACTTACTATGTAAGGACATTTGCCACAAATGATGATGGCACTGCTTATGGCAGCGAGGTAACAATTACAACTACTTCTTCATTAGAAGATATAGATGGCAATACCTACAACACAGTTGTTATTGGTGATCAGAACTGGATGGCAGCTAACCTTATAACCACCACGTATAATGATGGTGAGTCTATTCCAAACGTTACTGATAACAGCAGCTGGAGTAACCTGGAAACACATGCTTATGCATGGTTTGATAATAACCCTGACAGGGATGATTTGGGAGCATATTATAACTGGTATACTGTATCAACCGGGAAAATTTGCCCTTCCGGCTGGCGCGTTCCTAATGAAGCTGACTGGGATACATTGATAGACTTTCTGGGAAGTAACCCTGGTGATAAACTAAAAAGAACTCCAACAGCAATGTATGGCAATGCAAATGAAACCGGGTTTACTGCTATTATGAGTGGCTACAGAGGTGGTGGCAACGGAGCATTTGGCAGTGTTGGTGAGTGGGCTATATACTGGATAGGTGAAGACTACGACCTATCTCAGGAGTGGCCGGATTTAATAAAACTAGAGAGTACTTCCACAGGTGTAGATAAAACCTTCTTTAGCCCGCAAACTGGTGCATCTATCAGGTGCATCAAAGAATAAGCATGAAGATTTATACACTAAAAAGCTTTATAATAATTTTATAGCTTGCTTCAAACATGTAATACCATATCCTTAAAACATTTTAAAAAGGATGTGGTATTACTTTTTTAAACCAATTCGTTATATGTTAGCAGGTAAGGCATTTAAGTATTATTCGCAAAGCTGCTTTTTAAATTCTTTGGCTTCAGCAATTCCCATTTCAGAAGCTCTTTTAAAATCTTCACAGGCACTCTCCTCATACCCAAGGAAAAAGCTTACAAGCCCACTGGCATAAATTGCTTCAGGAAGATCAGGGTCAATTTCCAAAGCTTTATTATAATCATCAAAAGCACCATAAAAATCCTCTTTAATTCCCTTAATAATTGCCCTGTTAAAGTAAAGGGTTGCCTTATCCAAGTTTAGTTCTGCTGCTCTATTATATGCATCAAGTGCTGGCTGAATCTTGCCGGCTTCCTGTTTTAAAAATCCATAACGAAAATAAGCCATAGCATAATCCGGCATGTATTTAATTGCGGATTCAAAATCTTCAATAGCTCCATCATAATCATCAAAATGCTCTTCTTTAATTACTCCCCTCCTGAAGTATGCAATTCCATA
This sequence comes from Bacteroidales bacterium, assembly GCA_003557965.1. Taxonomy (GTDB): domain Bacteria; phylum Bacteroidota; class Bacteroidia; order Bacteroidales; family UBA7960; genus PWND01. Next base: position 1,834 of record PWND01000252.1, read on the forward strand.
TTCAGGATTTAAGTTAATTGCCTTTTTAAAATCATCGAAAGCAGCCTGGTAATCATTAAGGGATTTGTTTACCCTTCCTCTATCATGGTAAAGCGTGGGTGTATCCGGAGCTATTGCTATAGCCTCGTTATAATCATTTAGTGCTGCCCTGTGATTATTCAGTTTTCTGTTTACCTGCGCCCTCGCTGCATACAGGCCTATAACACCAGGTGCCAACTCTATTGCCTTATTAAAATCCTCTTTTGCATCCTCAAAATCATTTATAGCTTTTTTAACAATCCCTCTTGCATAATAAGCATAATAGTATTCCGGCATTATTTCAATTATCGTATTATAATCATTAATAGCGTCACTGTAATTTTTAAGTTCAAAATTTAAATTTGCCCTGGCCTGATAGAATTCAGCTTCATGTGGCCCTAAATCTATAGCTTTATTATAATCCTTAATAGCTTCCTCTTTTTTATCCAGCTCTTCTTTTATCTGCCCCCTGGTAAAGTATAATACAGGAATATCATCCTGAATGCTGATGGCTTTGTCAAGATCTTCTAATGTCCCGGAATAATCCTTCATCATATTATAAATCTTAGCTCTGAAATAATACGGATAAGGGTCATAAGGATTGAGTACTAATAGCCGGTTATACTTATCTAAAGTTTTTTCATAATCAAGGTAATCAATTTCATCAATAAGATACCTAATATATGCATTTGGCAGCTCAGGCACCATACTTTTTGCTTTATTATAATCGTTTTCTGCACCTTCATAGTCACCCATAAGCATTTGTGCATAACCTCTGTATATATAGTTAATATAATTGTCCGGTTCCAATGATATTAAACTGCTATAATCATAAACTGCAGCATTATATCTCTCTAAATCAAGCAGTAATTCAGCCCTGGCATAAAAATATTCCGGGGCAATGTTTTCTAAAGCAATTGCTTCAGTGTAATCTTTCAATGCTCCCTCATGGTCATGTTGCTTTTCCCTGATTAGCCCCCTATAATAATAAGATAGGGGTTCTTCCGGACCCAGCCTAATTGATTTATTTAAATCCTTAAGTGCTTCATTGTAATTTCCCAGCCCTTTTTGTGCCATTCCCCTGATGAGGTAATTAAAGTCATCATTGGGTTTTATTTCCATTGCTTTTTCTATAAGCTCCAATGCTCTTTCATAATCATCACTAAGCGCAGCAATGAGGAAAGCCTCAAAAACTATTTCCTCGTACACCTTTTCCTGTGAAACACATAAAAGGCTGCTAAAAAGCAGTATTAGGGCAAGTGCAGATTTTTTCATTTTAAAATGTATTTTGTGATGTTTTATACAAATTAATGATTTATTCCGTTAGACAAATATATAAATTAATTGCATACTAATTATTATATTATAATATCCATCAAGTATAGAAGCAGTAGAAAAGCATTTATTTCACAGCGACAAACAGTGGCACGGTATCCGGTTTATCTTCTTTACTAACCCTAAAATTTGATACAAACTAATGTAATATCATCAACTTGTTCGTATTTTTCACCTTCCGGAGGGTTTTGCCAGTTATCTAGTGCTTTTTCAAGGATTTGTTTTTGCTCATCCAGTGATTTTGAGGCAGTTTTTGAAAGGAGGTTTTTCAACTGACTCTTTGAGAACTTCAGGCCACCTTTACCTCCAAACTGATCAACTATTCCATCGCTAAACATATAAACCCTGTCGCCTTTATTTAATGACATTTTATTACAGGAAAAAACCTTCATGTTTTTATGCAAAGCAATTGAAGTACTATCAGCTTTAATTTCTGTAATGCTTTTGTTTTTATCATCATTACGTATGATCCAAATTGGGTTTCTGGCACCAGCCCACAGATATTCATTTGTTTTTTTATTTATTGATAAGATACAAGCATTCATGCCTTCTCTTTTCATATCGGCATCTGAATTTTGCACCAGGGATTCAACAAGTGATTTTCTCAATTCTTCAAGGATTGCAGCCGGTTCAGTAATTTCATTTCTTCTCACTATTTCATTCAGCAAACTAATTCCCAAAATACTCATAAAAGCCCCGGGCACACCATGTCCGGTACAATCTGCCACAGCAATTATAATCCAGTCATTAACTTTTGCTGTCCAGTAGAAGTCGCCTGAAACCACTTCTTTTGGCCGGAAAATAATAAAGTGGTTTTCCAGCAAGGCCTTTAACTGGGATTCTGAAATTAATACCGCTGACTGAATATGGCTGGCATATAATATGGAGTCATCTATTCTTTTTTTCTGTTCTTCGATAAAGTTTTTATGATTGACTACTACTTGGTGCTGAGATTCAACCTTTTCTTTTTGAGCTCTTATTTCTTCATTAGCTTGTTCCAGAAGATTATGTTTCTCTTTGATGATATTGTTGCTGCGTTGTTTTTGGCGATAGCCAAGAAGTATTATCAGCACCAACAGGCTTAACAATCCTGAACCGGCAATGAGGAAATTTTTTACTGTCTCCTGGCGGCGGCTTTCTATTTTCTGCTTCTCAATTACCAGTCTTTGTGTTTCTATTTCCTGTAATTTTTTTTCGGTTTCATACTTTGTTTGTATGTCTGCTATAACACGGGTTCTTTCTTCATTGTACAAGCTGTCTTTAGTAGCAATGTATATATCTGAGAATTTAAGAGCATTATTACAATCTCCAAGAAGAGTATAAGCCTGCTTCAGGCTCAGCGCCATTGCATTTTCCAGGTACAGATTATTTAAAGTAATAAAAAAATTATACGCTTTTGCAGCATACTCAACTGCTTGTTGTGAAAACACATGCTTTACCTTCTTATCCTGAGCCGATTCTGCACGCACAATATTCAAATTTGCCATACTACCGTATGCAACAAAAACTCCGAGGATATCCCCTGTTTTTTCAGCTATTTCGAGCGATTTTAGCAGATTTTTTTCAGCTTCTGCGAAATTTCCCTTAGCTCTGTAAATAACACCTATGTGCCTGTAGCTGAATATTAAACCTTCATTGTTTCCGGTTTCGCTATTTATTACCAGGGATTTGAAAAAGTAATCTAATGCCTTATCCAAATTCCCCTTTTCATAATATGCCAGCCCAATATTGTTATAATTAGCTGACTCCAGGTCTTTATCGCCTAATTTTTTTGATAAGGTTAAAGATTTTAAAGAATACTCAATGGCTTTATCAAAGTCAAGCTGATCAAAATGCAAACTCCCTATACTACTGTAGCAGCTTGCAATAATGCCCAGATTTTCAATATCTTCAGCTATTTTCAACGACCTGAGATAATAACCAATAGCCCTGTCGTAGTTGGTTTGGAAGTGATAAACATAACCTGTTTTTATAAGTGCAGTTGCACTGTATTTTTTCAATCCACTGCTTTCAGCCAGCTCCAGGCATTTATTATAATAAAAAACAGCAGAATCAGGGTTTTCATATTTATAAAAATCACCAATTGTGATTAGAATAAAACATTTGACTTCATCCTTTTCTGATTTTGACAACTCTGTTTTTAAAGAATCAAGAGTAACGCTATTCGCAAACAAGGCAGTAACAAACAACAAAAGACACAGAATTACCGGAAAAATTCTTTGCATTACCATAGTTGTTGCAAATTAGAGAAGGACATTACTGGCAGCCTGAAAGCTTTAATCGCCTAGTCATACAAAACATTTTACTCTTTAGCCCATTTTATTTTTCACTTACAATAATAAGTAATAATTTGTAATTATTAATGCAATTTTAAAGAAATTTTCTCTTTGTAAGTACTTGCAGCCAAAGTTTTAGCCGGGTGGCGGGTGGTGTAAAAACATATATTAATTAATTTTTTCCTATTATTCTTTCCAATACTTCTATATATTTATTATCAAAAAGAATTGCAACTTTTATTTCCTTATTTTCAGGAAGTAGCACAACCCTATTTCGATAAATACTGTTAATAAAAGAAGTATTTGTTTTAACTAATAGTGCTTTGGCTTCATAATTCTCTTTAATATTTATTTTATAATTTCTCCTTTTCTTATGGACTTTTAGTTCATTAAGTTCAGATATCACTAAGTGATTATAATCGTTAAAGAAGAATAATAAATCTAACTTTTGTTTTTCATCTTCAAAATGCATGTTAGAGAAGAAAACATGAATCATTAGCCTATCGATGATAACATAAATATCATTAGGTTGAACATAGAAATTTCCTCTTTTGAGGCTTTTTCTGCTTGGAATAATATCACTAAATATAAACAAACTTCTTAATGAACTCCCTGATATTTCTCCAGGAGGCTGTCGTTTGTAAATAAATAATAGGTTGCCACTTACACTGTCAATAGAAAATCCTTTAGAAGTTGGCTTATTTTGACTCATTAATGGGGTGCTAAATTGCAAAAGAGTGAGAGAAATAAAAAATAAAATGATAATTCTCTTCCCCCCATTTTCTAATTCGCAATCTATCTCTGAAAAATGATCTTCTACCTTCATAACTCCCCAATCCAGGCTTACGTCTCCCTGGAGCTCTCCCGAAGTGTCGGGATTTCCACTGCGCTCCAACTTGTTGTTATAAAGGAATCGGTTGGACGTGGTAAGGCTTGGGTCGGTGTAGAAATAGCTTAAATTTTTCATTTAAGGCTTTGTAGCTATAAATTTTTATTATGTACTAAAAATCAGATTGTAAATATATAAAATATCTTTTACTTTTTGTCATTGCCACAAAAAGTTACAAAAAAGGCTAGGCAAAACGAATTCTTTCTTCTTCTTTTGGCTTGACCCAAAAGAAGCAAAAAGTCAAGGCTGCGGATTTTTACCGACGAGCCTAAAGCTCACTTCGCTGAAAAATTTGCAAGGCCTCGCAAATTTTTATTAACAAGCTTATAAATCTTCGTTGCTTGCGAGTCTCAAATTTTTCAAACAGCTTCGTTTCGCTAATGCTCGTTACCGGGAAAACTCCGAAGGCCAATTGTATTCTTCAATCTTCAAATCTTTAATTCTACAATTCTTTAGCTAATCAACCAATTTTCCAATTAACCAATTAACTTTTTTCCCAATCAACCATTTCACCAATTAACCAATTAACCAGTTAACCAATTCCCAAATCAACCAATCAATTCAAAGCTCCGGCAGGAGCGGAATATTGATAGCCCGGGGTAAAGCCCTGGGGAAAGTTGCAGATAGACCGGTTGCGCTGCGAGATGTGGTTTATTGGATCAGTTAAAGGCTGGTGTCAGCGCAATGGCAGGAATGATTATTGTAGTTTTGGGGTGGAATTTGCAGCGTAGATTAAAAAAGAAAAGTATATCTAATAGTGCTATCTTATTTATAAAATACAGTTTTTTCAATAATGCATAATTACATAAATGTCGGACTATAATCGGACTTTCTTTTGCTGCCTGGAATGGACTCGAACCCGTCTCGTTACTCAATACGAGTAACGAGATGGCAGGCATTTATTCTAACTTCACTTAATTATATTTTCGGAAGAATTAACTAATTTATCAATAGATAACTTATTTAGCTTCTTTATGCGTTTTTCTTCAATTATTGCCGCCGTCTTTGTTGCAAAACCTTTTAAGTAAATTAAAGACCATGGTCCTTTATGAGCTGTGTACCTGCTTAGATTAGCATTATGCCCTGATAATCTTTTCTCAGGGTTTTGAGTAATGCCCTTGTATGTAATTTGGTGTACTACACTTTTTATTATATATACATAAAACATAACATCTGGCATTAAAAAAAAAGCCCAGATTTCTCTGGGCTTTTAGCGGTCCGGACGGGACTCGAACCCGCGACCCCATGCGTGACAGGCATGTATTCTAACCAAACTGAACTACCGGACCAATTGTTATATGAACGTTACTTTTCTAAAAAAGCGTTGCAAAGATATGCTAAGTTTTTTATTTCGCAAAAGAAAAAATGAAAATTTAGAAAAAAAGAAAATAACTCCTTGTTCATCATGTATTTAGGAAAAAAACAGTTACTGATTATACATCAGTAAAGTGACACCTATTACAGAATCCGGGTGTTTTCTCCATATACCACAACCCTCTAAAATCCCTAAAGCTGCTACTATTTAATACATCTATAACGTTAGCTTCATTAACATTGCCAAAGTTCTTTTCTTTTGGAAATGGTTTTGCACAACATGGGACAATATATCCATCCCAGCTAATATAAAAATGTGACCATGGGAAAGGACAATTGCGGAAACTTCCGTTTGTTGTAAAGCTTTTTTTATTTACCATCACGTTTTTGCATCTCTTCCTTGCTGCTTCTAACTCTTTTGTTGCCAACAAAAACTCTTCGGTTTTATAAAATTCGTAATATGAGCTGTCAACATTTGTAACTGCTGCAATGTTAAACATTGTAAAATCAATATATTTAACACCAATACTCTCAGCATATTCAACTAAATCAGCCATTTGGCTATAGTTTTCTTTTGTTACTACCATATTTAACATAACATCCGTGCCAGGGCTGCCACATAGTTTTACAAGCTGTTTCAAGTTACTGTCAAAGCTTTTAAAACTACCTTTCCTCCTAATCTTTTCATACATATCCCCCACCCCATCAATTGACACCTGGATAGTATCTATTTTTCCAATTAATCCACCGGCTTTTTCAAGGAATCCAGGAAAGTTAGCATTAGTTGATACTGAAATAATAATACCGGCATTTTTACTCTTAATGTAATCAACAACTTGCTCAATTTCTTTATATAAAAACGTTTCTCCCATACCAGTAAGTCCAATAGAGTCAATATATGGCCATAACTGGCTTATTACGTTTTTACAAACTTCAAGCTCCATACTTCCCTTATCCATAGCCTTTCCATAATCATATTCACGCGAACAGGTTGTGCAAGCAAGATTACAGTTATTAGTTAGTTCAAGCATAATTGTTGACGGATAGGCAACTTTTGTTGAACCAACAAGTTTTAAATAATTGTTTTTGAACTTATTCAACATGTATTTGAAAAAATATTTATTTGCAGGAAGACTTGTCAACCGCTTTATTGCCTTTTTAATCCTACGCTTATTCATAACATTCTCTTAACTTCTAAAACATTAACTTTAATAAAAAACAAAAATATTCAAATTATGTGATAAATATGACATCCTTGTTTTATAAACTAAGATTTGATAGTTTTTTATCAAGAAATTCTATTCATTTTTAAGCAGGGCAGTAATAAAAAGCCGCCTTATAAAAATCATAAGGCGGCTTTTGCAAATTATTAACCAAAATTATCTTGCAATTTGCAACTTTCTGATTGTTATACCACTTTCGGTATAAATCCTTACAAAGTACATTCCCGGCTCTATTCCGCTAAGAGATATTTCTGTATTATCAACTTCGGTATCTTCGCTGT
>PWND01000094.1 GCA_003557965.1 Bacteroidales bacterium
GAGATAGATAATAATAAATGCATCTTGTGTGGAAGATGCGTAAGAATATGCAAGGAAGTTGTTGGTGCCAATGCTCTTGGTTTTGTCAACAGGGGTTTCGACACATTTATCGCGCCAAGCCTAAATAAAAAACTGGCTGATGCTAATTGCGAATCTTGTGGAATGTGTATTTCTACATGCCCTACCGGTGCTTTGGTGGAAAATGTGCCATTTAAGCCGGGGCCAATTAATCCTGACACTCTTAAAACCATTTGTAATTATTGCTCGCTTGGTTGTGAAATAAATCTTCACTATAAATCAAGTTTCTTTACTAAATCGAGTGGTAATAATGGTTTTATCAATAAGGACGGCAATATTTGCAAATATCCGAGATTTGGATACAGACATCTAAATAACAAACATCGTATTGAGAAGCCATTACTAAAGAAAGGCAATAAACATGTTGAGATAACATTTAACGAAGCATACAAAATAATTGCCGATAAGATATCCAGTGTAGAAGCTGATGAAAATGTATTTTTTGCCGGAGCCAGGCTTAGCAATGAGGAAATATATATGATACAAAAACTCGCCAGGGCAGGTGCAAAAACGAACAATATCTCAAACTTTCATTACCTTGGGCGTGGATTATCTTATAAAGATAACTGCAACTATAATATTTCTCCTGAGCAAATAAAGGATGCTGACCAATATTTTATTATTGGTTCAGAATTAAATCTCGATAGTGGCGTTTTGGGCTTTGATATTTTTAGCGAAAACTACCATAATGAAAAACCTGTTTGCCTGATCACAGAAAAACAGGAAAGCGCTATGGCTCATAAAGTTGACAATCTGCTTAAAATAAAATCATATTATCACTTTGTGAAAGCTGCAAACCATTATATTATTTCCAACAATCTGCAAAACTCTGTTTTTATTAAGGGCCACTGTGAGGGTTTTGATAATTATAAAAATGAAGTGTCAGGTGAAAACTTTGACAGTTTATTAAACAATGCAGGCTGTAGTAAAGCAGACATCGCTGAATTTGTTGAGAGTTATAATAAAGTACACAAATCTGTTATTATATTTTCAGAGAAAAACATTACAAATGAAGCATGTATTGAGCTGCATAACTTATGTTTGCTAACCGGTAAAAAGGGAAAAAATGCAACCGGGCTGCTTGCAGTAAAAGAGAAAAATAATTCTCAAGGTTTATTTGATATGGGAGCTTTCCCGGAAATTATTCCGGGAGCTGAAGATTCCAGTGATAAAACAGCTACAGAAGCTATGTTTAAGCACTGGAACTGTAAAGAAATAAGCTTAAACCCCGTAAACATAAAAGAAAAACTGGATGACGGCTTATTTAAGAATATCTTCATTTTTGGAGAAGATCCGGTTGGCTGTTCAGGTAATGGCAATACAGTTTCTAACGTACTACAAAAGGCTGATTTTCTGTTAGTTCAGGAGTTTTTCATGAGTGATACTGCAAAACTTGCTGATTTAATATTGCCGGCATCAATGAATTTTGAAACCGGGGGTAGTTACGCAAATACATGGAAATATATTCAGCAATTTGAAAAATCTTATAACGGAAAAATATCACAGCATTCTTTTAATCAATTAGTTGAAATTCATAAAGCTGTTGGAATAACAAGCAACATTGAAAAACCTTCTGATGCTTTAATGGAATCAGCATCATTAATTGAAAAAACAAACTCTGAAAAGAAAGATAAGTTGGTTTTCAAATTAACAAAACCCGGTAATAACCATATGATTTTCGAACATGGTTGTGACTATATTGTTAAGCTTTTTAATGATGAATATAAAGATGCTTTTGAGACTGAATAATTAAATCTTAGTAATTAATTAAAAAGTAATATTATGGCAGAATTTAATAGCATAGATGAGATTCTTGATTTTGCAATCAATGCAGAGCAAGAGGCTGTTGATTTTTACACTCAGCTTTCATCTATAGTAGTTAACGCTGAAATGAAAAGCACATTTCTTGAGCTTGCAAAAGAAGAAATGGAGCATAAGGCAAAGCTTAAAAAAGTAAAAGAAGAAAAGGTTTTTGAGTCGAGCGGACAAGAAAAGGTTACAGACTTAAAGATTGCTGATTACGTTGAAAAAGTAAAGCCAAGTCCTGATATGGAATACTCTGATGCTTTAAAACTGGCAATGCGAAAAGAAAAAGCTGCATTCAGGCTGTATTCAGCATTAGCAGACAGGGCTTCAAAACCTGAGTTACGTAAGGTATTTGAAGAATTAGCTAATGAAGAAGCAAAACATAAGCTTCGGTTTGAATTAGAATATGACGAATATGTTTTAAGAGAAAACTAATAGTACAGCTCCTGATCTTTATTATATCAACAATTTGATAATATTATTAATCAGATTTCTGATTGTATTGTAGCTGAAAAATCCTTATCTGAAAGAAAATGCAATGCCTGCAGAAGCTACAGAGTAGTGGGCATAGGTATAGTCAAAGTTTAGGTGAAATAACCCTAATTTAAATGTCATACCAATGTTGTACCTTGGAATATATTTATTAGCATCTCCTTGAACAGTAAAGTCAATAGGGTCTTTGCCACCCACACTATCATCAGTAAAAACAACCTCTCCTCCTTCAACTGTAGGTATGGGATAATATCCCAGCATTTTTAGATTAGCTGTGTTGGCAGCAAACCCGACAGAGCCATACACTACAAAAAACGGTATATCTATTGAGCCTATCAGGTTAGCTGTATAACTATTTACATCAAAAACTATTTCCTGGTTATCAAAGCTAACATCATCAGACGTCATATCAATAGCATTTTCATTAATAAGTTCTGGGCTAACATTAACTGCTGAAGAAGTGTTAAAATTAGTATAACCACCCATAATTGAGAGGTTTATTATTGGAATTCTGTCAATTACAGGAAGCCACTGCTTAATACTATGCTTAATTCCAAAACCATAAAGGCCCATTTTTCCGGTGCTGCCAATTTCAATATTTGGCAAATACCTGACAATAATGTCGGTATCAAAAGGTAAGCCCACCCCTGCCTGCAACACAGGAGTTGGGATATAACCAACGCCTGTGCCATTTGGCACTTTAAATCTTGTTAGTTCATATCCATGTGCATGATAAGCTAATTCAGGCCTGTTATCATCTCTTTTCCCTGAAAAAGTAGGTGCAATTCCATCTCCCTCGCCGGTGAGTTCAAGTGCTGATAAGTCGTACGATCTTGCAACAGAAGGTACTACTGCGGTATTAAATGAAATTGTGATATCAAAACCAAGCAAATTATGAGGCTTGGCAGTGTTATACCAGCCAGAATTTAAGTTTGCACCAAAAGCATCAATAAAAGGGGTAAGATAAGCTTCTGATATCTGTTCAGCATCAGACACACCACCTGAAACAAGTTGGCCCATAATATCAAGTTGTGAATATCCTTTACCCGGTAACATGCTACAAACTGCAAAGCATAATACTAAAGTGAGTTTTGCTATTTTTGTTTTCATATATTTAAAATTTTTCAAACCGGCCTGGAAATTCGCACGCATAAACATTATCTTGAGTGTAAATGTATTATTCATGCTCATAACATCATGTTCGGTTTTTTAATTAATAAATAAAACTTTTTCAATGTCAAAGAAAATTATTTGGCAAATGAAACTGCCCTGATTTCTCTAATAACAGTAATTTTTATTTGACCCGGATATGTCATTTCCGTTTGAATTTTTTTAGATAAATCGTATGCTATTTCTTCGGCTTCTTTATCAGTAACTTTTTCTGATCCAACAATAACCCTAAGTTCCCTTCCTGCCTGAATAGCATAAGTTTTTACAACACCGGGATATGAAAGAGCCAGTTCTTCAAGGTCGTTTAGTCTTTTTATATAAGATTCGACTACCTCTCTTCTTGCCCCTGGCCTTGCTCCAGAAATAGCATCACAAACCTGTATTATTGGAGAAATCAGGCTGTTCATTTCTGTCTCATCATGATGAGCGCCAATAGCATTGCATATTTCTGGTTTTTCTTTATATTTCTCTGCGAGTTTCATTCCAAGTATTGCATGAGGAAGATCTGGTTCATTATCAGGCACTTTGCCAATATCATGCAGCAATCCTGCTCTTTTTGCAAGCTTAGGATTTAATCCCAGTTCGGCTGCCATTGTAGCAGCTAAGTTTGCCACTTCACGGGAATGTTGCAGCAGGTTTTGTCCATAAGACGACCTGTACTTCATTCTTCCTACGAGCCTTATCAACTCATGATGCAAATTATGAATGCCCAGGTCAATTGATGTGCGTTTTCCTATTTCTATAATTTCCTGTTCTATTTGTTTTTGAGTTTTTGCAACAACTTCTTCAATTCTGGCCGGGTGGATACGCCCATCAGTAACAAGCTTATGCAGAGAAAGCCTGGCTATTTCTCTTCTCACAGGATCAAATCCGGAAAGGATAATTGCTTCCGGGGTGTCATCTACAATGATTTCTACACCGGTTGCAGCTTCAAGCGCCCTTATGTTACGGCCTTCTCTTCCAATAACTCTACCCTTAATCTCATCATTTTCAATTGGGAACACAGAAACAGAATTCTCTAATGCAACTTCAGTGGCAGTGCGTTGAATGGATTGAATAACAAGCTTTTTTGCTTCCATATTGGAATTAATTTTAGCTTCATCCATTACATCTTTAATATATGCTTGCGCATCTTGCTTTGCTTCGCTTTTTAAGGTTTCTATTAGTTGAACCTTAGCCTCCTGTGATGACATCCCACTAATTGCTTCCAGCTTTTCAACCTGAAGGTTATAAGTTTTTTCCAAATCCTGTTGCTTCCTGTTTACTATCTCCAGCTGGCTGTTCAGATTATCCCTTATGACATCTAAGTCTTTCTGCTTTCTTTGTAGTTCTTCAGCTTTTTGAGAAAAGCTTGCTTCTTTTTGCTTTAGTTTATTCTCTTGTGCTATTAAACCTTTAGATTTTTCCGATACATACTCCTCATGCTCGGCTTTAAGTTGGATGAATTTCTCTTTAGCCTGAAGCATTTTTTCCTTTTTCATTACTTCTGCTTCAGCAATAGCTTCTTTAAGAACCCTTTGGCTTTTCTTTAAAACCGCTTTACGCATAATTGTAACAGAAGCAGCAAGTCCCAAGCCAAGGCCAACTATACCAATTATTATATAGATTAATATTTCCATTTTGTTAAGTTTGTTTATGATTATTACATATTAATTAATATATATATAAACATTTAAGCTTTTGGTTTTGTTTATGATGCCCAAATGTTAAATATTCTATTTTTTTGATTTTTAGGAAATAAAAAACCCGCACTATTCAAAGAGGTTTAGATGAAACCCCGGTGTATACATGGTTAGGACAACCGAGCCTTTTCAAGCTTCCTGTGATTGCTATGCAATTACCTGTAAGGTATCAGGCCTGCTCTACGAGCCCCGAGTTGTTACTATTTTGTGTTTTCTGTTGAGTTTCAAAAACGTATATTTGAATAAATGCGGGTGTATTGATATTTTTTTCAAAGACCGATTAATCTTTTTCCAGATAGTCATTTATAAGTTTATCAATATTAAGAAGCTTTTCTTTTAAAGGTTCCTGATACTGATATGCTTTTTCCATTTTTAATAATTCCACACCAAATTGCAATATTACCATTGCCAATAAATCCTGCTTATCTCTAAAAGCATAATTATCTGCGTATTCTTGCAGGTTTTTGTTTATTACCTGGCTAGCCTTTCTAAGTGTTTGTTCTTCTTCTTCGCTTGCAACACTTAATCTATAAGGCCTGTCAGCAATTATTACAGAAATTAATTGTTCCTTCATAAGTGTGAAATTTTGCGGCTATCTGTTTAAGAGTGAATAACACTTATCAATTTCCCGCAAAAGATCATTAATTTTTTGTTTTGCTTGAAAAGAATCTCCATTTTCAAGCGTTTTTGCTACTTTAAGCGTTTGTAATTCTTGTTTTAGCCTAATGATTTCCTCATCTTTTCCAATAATGATTTCTTTTAAGCCACTCAGCTCACTATTTAAATCACTATTTTTTGTTTTTAACTGGTCAATCTGAATAAGCAATCTTTTTATTTTCGATTCTATTCCATCAACAACCAGCGGCAATTCATCCATCTTAAAATAGCACTTTTTTTTGCATAACAAAGGTATGATTTTTATATTAAAATAACTACTTTTTTAAGAAATAATAAACACTCATTTCATTAAGATTTCTTTCAAACTGGTTTAATATTAAAAATAAAGTTAATTATTATAAATTAACCGCCCTATGTCTTGCTTTTTATTTGCCTTATCTATTATATTTGCATATTAATCTAAATTGCTATGCGCGAGGAGTTTTTATCTTACATTTGGGAATATAAATTACTCTGTAGTAAATCACTTACAACTACAGCAGGAAAAGAACTGGAAATAATATCACCCGGGATAAAAAATAATAATTCAGGCCCTGATTTTTTAGCAGCTAAAGTCAGAATAGGAAATACTATTTGGGCCGGAAATGTTGAAATTCACCTAAAAACATCAGATTGGCGACATCACGGACATCATAATGATCCTGCATATTCAAATATAATATTACATGTGGTTTTTGAGGATGACACATCTGTCAACAAAAACAAATGCTTATATCCTCAGCCTTGTTTAGAAATTAAAGAGCAAATTAATAAGGAGTATTTTAAAAATTTTCAGGCACTAATAAACAACAAGGCCTGGATTCCATGCCGTTCAAATATTAATGAGACAGGAGGCGTGGTTTTGTCAAGTTGGTTAAGCCGTTTGTTAGTTGAGCGTTTAGAAAGTAAATCGGGAGAAATACTACACTTTTTAAAATATTTTAATGGCAACTGGGATGAAACCTTTTATTACTTTTTAGCAAAAAATTTTGGCTTTAAAAAAAACAAAACAGCATTTGGCATTTTAGCACAAAAAACGCCTTATAGCTTGTTATGGAAGCATAAAGACAAATTGCTTCAGATTGAGGCATTGCTTTTCGGACAAGCAGGATTGTTAGATGAAAGCTTAAAAGAAGTTTACGCAAAAACTTTGTTCAACGAATATAGTTTTTATAAAACAAAATATGCACTTCAAAGCCTTGACAAAAAATTGTGGAAATATGCAAAATTACGTCCTGCAAATTTTCCTGGACTGCGAATTTCACAGTTTGCAATGTTAATTTTTAAGTCTGGGAAACTTTTTAGTGAACTTGTTTTGAATGAAAATATTGAAAGCATAAAAGAATCATTAAGAGTAGAGTGTTCGCCTTTTTGGTTGGACCATTACAGGTTTGATAAAAAATCAGTAAGAAAAAGTAAAGCAATTGGAGAAGAGTCAATTAACAACATTTTAATTAACACTATTCTCCCTTTTATGTTTGTATATGGGAAAGAAAGGATGAACACAGCTCTTACTGAAAGGCCAATAGAGTTTTTGAGTAAGCTTCCGGCTGAACAAAACCATATTATCAATAAGTGGAAATCTTTAGGGGTTAAACCATCAAATGCTGCTGATTCTCAATCATTAATAGAACTTAAAAAGAATTACTGTACTGCAAAAAAGTGTTTGAAATGCCCAATAGGCCACAAAATAATAAGCTCTTAGCTTTTATCTTTAAAAATAATTGTAATTACCGTTTTGCCATGTATTGCCTCAACTGACAAGCTGCCGCCAATTTGTTCATTTACTAATACTTTGGCTAATTGTAAACCTATAGTATTTTCTTGCGTTAAAACATTACTTCCTGGCAAACCTTTACCATTATCAGCAATAATAACTTCATACCTGTTGTTTTCATATCTATATGATACTGTGAGAATAGGTTTTTTATCGGGGTTAGCTTTTAAGAACTCATCCTCAAACCCATGATAAAAAGCATTACTTATCACCTCATTCATTACTATTCCAAGAGGTATTGCAAAATCAATATCGAGATAAACATCTGATATACTGAGGTTTAAATTTATATTTTCTTTTTTATAAAACTTTTGAAGATCATAAACCAGCTTCTTTATAAAGGATGCAAACTCAACATAAGAATAAGTAATTGACATGTACAAGTAATCATGTACTAAAAGTATGCTCTTTACCCTATTGGTTAATTCCTTAAATTTTAAGTTAGTAACTTCAGAGAGATTATTTCCGGTTTGGTTTTCCAGTAATGCAATAATAACATGCATATTTACCTTCACACGATTAAGTATTTCGTTTATGATGATTTCTTTTTCAATAATTTCAGCTTTCACTTGCTGTTCAATTTTCATCCTTTCGGTAATTTTTACCTGCAATTCCTTGTGTGATTTAACTAGTTTACTAATTCTGTCTTTTACTCTTTTATCAAGTTCTTCTTTAGCTTGATTCATCTTTTGCTCAACTTTTTGTTTTTGTCGAACCTCTTCTTTCAGTAAAACTGTTTCCCTGTTATCATTGCCCCATACTACAATCCCTAATTTATCACCAAAAGAATCAATAAGAACAGAAAAATACAATAAAATCGGCAAAGGTTCATTATTTTGGCCAATAATATTAAACTCCGCATCGGAGATATCAGAGCCATTTAACACTTTGTTGAGGCAAGCCTGCAATTCTTCTCTTTCAAGAAACATATCAGGGAAATATACTCCTATTGTGTCCCTTTTCTCATGTGCAATTAGCCTAAGCGAATAATTGTTTGTATTACTAATATTAAACCCTTTATCCAACAAAATAAGAAATTTGTTCATTTTTCTTAAAACCGCTTCTGTAGAGGCTTTAATTTGTGCCTCTTCAGGGCTGTACCTGTAAACAACATAAGCGGAGCCAACTACCCAAAGTAAGCCAGACACATTTGAAAATGTTGAATAAACAACCTCTAATTGATGAAATAATAGTAAGTCAAATATTAAATGAAAAGATATTACTGCAGCAACACCAAATATCAAAATAATTTTCTGGCTTTTTTCTTTACTGCTATTTTGCTTCCATTTATATAGAAGTAATACCAGTGCCGAAAAATATAATGCTATTACAAAAATAAAAGAAGCGTTGGCAAATATTGAATTTTTAAATTCAACCTGGAAAATATTCAGTTCATGAAATTCATGGATATTTATTGGATTCTCTTCAAGTAACAACAATGAAAACAATGCAGTAATGGAAAGAAACAGGACTATTTTCACAGCGATACCAATATGTTTTACAAGTTTTAATTTAAAATGTTTAACAATAAGCATATTTACAGCTATCGGCAAAAGCAGCCAACCAAAAGATGCTAAATAAAATGCAGTCATAATAGTTTTTGCATCCTCTGCCAAATAAAACACCAGGTAACCGGCAGACCAAATAGCAACAAGGAATGCATTTGCCAGGTATATCCGGTATAAGCGAGCGCTTTTGTTCTTTAAAAAAACTGTTAACCCAGCCTGAATGCTTAACACAATTACGATGACAGATATGATTATAAATGAAAGCATTTTTTGCTATATATTAGTTCAAAATTTAAAACACAAGATAAAACCTTGTTCCATTATCACAAATTATTTCAAACTCACCTTTGAGTTGATCTTTAACAAGAATACTAACAAGCTGTAATCCAATAGATTCTACTTTATTCTTATGCTTGTCCCATTTCATCCCAACACCATTATCAGATACAGTCAATACCAATTTATTGTTTGCATTTTTATAATACTCCACTTCTATTATATTTTGAGTCTTTTTCTGTTTGCTATCAGGGAAAGCATAATTAATTGCGTTAGACATTATTTCAACAAAAATAATTCCGCAAGTTATTGCTTTATTAATATCCAAAAGCTCATCCCTTATATTTAGCCTGAATGTTATTTTGTTTTTACTATTACTTTGTGAGTATAGCTTGCCTGCCGTTCTTTTTAGATATTCTCCGAAATTAATTTTTGAAAGTTGAGGAAGTGAGTAAAATGATTCATGAACCGACGAAATGCTTCTTATCACATTACTTAGTTCATATAGTTTACCAGAGGCCTCTTTTTCAATATCCTTATGAGATGCAAGCATGTTTACAAGAGATATAATAATTTGGATATTGTTCTTTACTCTGTGGTGGATTTCCTGAATAAGTGTTATTTTTTTATTAAGATCAGAATTTATTTGTTCCTCAACACGCTCTCTTTCATATATTTCATGTTTTAGTTGTTCATTAGCCAAAAATAATTGTTTAGTCTTTTTTTCAACTAATGACTCTAATTCCCTTTTAATCATTAACAACTCTCTTTCACGTTTTACTCTTTCGGCAACTTCCTGTTTTAAAGCAATTGTAAGCCTGTTATCTATGCAATATAACACAATGCCTATTGGATTATCTAAGCTATCTTTATTTAGCAAACAAGAAGCTACCACCGGGATTTTTGTATTATCCCGGCTTATTATTTCATTTTCAACTAATTCTGATGTTTCTAATTCTTCTACCTGATTAATAATTTGGGATATCGAGGAGGGATTTGAGAATAAATCAGCAGTTCTTAACCTTTTAATATCACTTACATCATATTTTAGTATTTTCAAAAAGTGATTATTTACATTAATTACTTTTCCTGATAAATCCATAAATAAAACAAAGTCATTTATTTGTTCAAAAATTAAAAAGTCTAATAGATCAGAGCTCTTATACGGCATATTTAGTGAAATTGCAGCATAATAAACAAAAGCAACTGTCCCGGCAACTACAAAAGGTGTTAATGAAAAATAATACGAAGTAATAAATGACAAAACATACTCTGTAAAAACAGATAGAAATGCTGTTAGTAATATTAAATGGCATAAGTTTTTTGATACTGTTTTTTCCCTGTTCGTATATGCCCTTTTTTTCCAATTGTAAAGTATTATTACAGACAATGACATACAAAAAAAGAGGTTAAACAATACAAACAATAACCATGGGCTAGTATAACTTCTGAAAACTATCCACGAGTTTTCGTAAAAAGTTAAATCAGCAATTTTGGAAAAGTCAAGAAAAAGGTATTTTGCCATTGTTACTATAAAGGCCGGCAATAGATAATATCTAAGTATATTAATTACAACAATGCTCTTTGACTTAGATATTTTGAAAAATAAATAAGTTAAAAAGAACGGGAAAAATGACCTTCCAACTGATAAAAACCTATAGTAAAGTTCAGCATACTTATAATTATCGGTATATTGAAATAAAAATGAGAATAAAGCATAAGCAGAAAAAACTATGCATATAAATCCAAGTTCTTTTTTTGCAAGTGCTCTTTTTTCATAAAAGAAAAGATAAAAAACTGCCTGAATACTTAGCAAAATAAATACAAGCAGAATAATCTCATACCAGCTCATTAAAGTAGTTTTTAATGTAACAACTATTCTTCCTGGCTTGCGAGAAATCTTTCAGCCTCAATTGCAGCCATGCACCCTGTACCTGCAGCAGTAACAGCTTGCCTGTAAACATTATCCTGTACATCACCGGCTGCAAAAACACCATCAATATTTGTTCTTGTAGTTCCCGGCTTAGTAGTTATATACCCGCTTTTATCCATTTCCAATTGATTTTTAAATATATCTGAATTCGGCTTATGCCCGATAGCGATAAAAACTCCTTGTACATCAATTTTTACTTCTTTATTATCTTTAAGGTTTTCCAGGATAAAGCCATTAACTGCTTTATCTCCAATTATTTCCTTTGGAACATGGCTCCATAGGACTTCAATGTTTTTGGTTTTTAGCACCCTGTTTTGCATTGCTTTTGAGGCTCTAAGTTCATCTCTTCGATGAACCAGGTAAACCTTCTTGCAGAGTTTTGACAGGTATGATGCTTCTTCGCAGGCTGTATCACCGCCACCAACCACAGCAACATCTTGTCCTTTATAAAAAAACCCATCACACGTTGCACAAGCAGATACGCCAAATCCGTTAAATTTCTTTTCGGATTCCATACCAAGCCATTTTGCAGAAGCCCCTGTTGCAATAATGAGGGTTTCGGCATGAACGGTTTTTTCATTATCAATAGTAACTTCAAAAGGCCTTTTTTGCAGATTAACTTTTGTGGCAATGCCCCACCTGATATCAGCACCAAATCTTTCTGATTGCTTTTTAAATATTTCCATCATTTCCGGGCCATTAATTCCTTCAGCAAATCCGGGATAGTTTTCAACATCGGTTGTAATTGTTAATTGACCGCCAGGCTGAAGCCCCTGGTAAACAACTGGTTTTAAATCTGCCCTGGCTGCATAAATAGCTGCAGTATAGCCGGCAGGGCCAGATCCTAAAATCAAGCACTTTATTTTGTCTTCCATAGTTAATTTTTTTCAAAAGTATATAGAAATCCGGAATCTTTAAATAAAAAAAAGCCGGATATTGAAAATAAGCAATATCCGGCTTTACTAAAAATCAAGAAAAATTTAAAAAACAATTCCTACTTTTAGCACATTAGAAAAGTATCTGTCATTTACGCTTCCTTTGTCACCAACTCCGTCAAAAAAGTTAAACATTGTGTATCTGTAGCCAAGTTCATAGCCAATTCTTACCTGGTTATTGATAACATATCCAAATCCTAACCCAACAGGAATTGCAGGCTGAACCTGGTTGAAATCAGTTTCTATAGTAACAGGCCTGTTTTGTTCATTAAAGAGCCTTAGATCATTAAAAAACACTCCAATCCCGGTAAATCCGTATAAGTCAAATGCTTTTCTTTCAAGGAATGGTGCGTGAAGCTCTAATTTTCCAAAAAACTCAAAGACATTATTTTCGAATCTATAACCATAATAGTCGGAATCAGCGAGGGTGCTACAGCTATGATGGCCACCATAGCTGCCATAATCCATACCAAAGCTGACACCTAACCAGCTAGAAAGTAAGCGTTTTGTATAAAGGCCAAAGTTTAAGCCATAATTATCAGTTTGGTAGCCCATAAAGTCACCAAAAGCCATATTTTTTGCATTGCCAATATCTGTTACTGCATGAGCAGAACCAACGTTTATTCCTATTTCCCATGTTATTGGCCTTGTCCCCATCTCCTGGTCTCTTCTTGAAACACCTAACGGTGATTTTTGAACATTTTCAACGGCAACATTTTCTGTACTTCTAACATTGGTTGAGCCGGAACTGCCCATTGGCAGTTGACTATTGCTTTCCGGCGGCCTATAACTCTGTCTTCTTGTTGTCGGATGTTCTTTTGACTGGCTTCTTCTCTCTGCAACTGTCCTGTTTCCACGAAAAAGCCTGCGAAAGAAATTATCTCCATTAGAGTTATTAACAACAGGAAAACTGTTTGTTGAATATAAGCTTGATATCAAGCTATTTAACCCGGTTTCATTCAAAAGGACGTTTTCATTATTTTCCACACTGTTTTCACTAACAACCTCTGCCTTAATTAATAAAGGGAATAGCAAAATCAGTGAAACACTGAAGATTTTTTTTAAATTTTTACACATTGTACCGTATGTTTAGTTTGCAATTTTATGGGGTTTAGTCTAAAATAAACAGGGTTTAATTTTTTTACATTTGAAGTATATCATTACTTATATAAAAAGATTAAATATAATTGAGTGACAAAAATATAAATTTTTTTTATAAAACAATAGTTTTACATGAGATTTTTTCATTATCTTTTTTAACAATTTTTAATGTTTGCACAATATTCATGTGCTCAAAGATTACTTATTTGCTAATATGTTTTTTTGAATGAAGTAAAATAAACAAAAATCAATATATAAAATCAAAGTATCAAATAATTGATACTTTGCTTTACAGCATGATTTTAAAAAGAAGAAAGAAGGAATATATATTTATTTATTAAAAGCTACGGTGATGACGAGGCCTGTAATCAATAAAGTAGCTAAATTTCAAACTTGTAAAGTAATAACTATTGTAGCCCTGACTGGCTTTCCTGGTAAAACCATTAAGGTAGTTAGTAAAAGTTTTTCGCCAACCTATATCAAGGCCAATTTTAAACATACCATCAATAGCATAGTTAATACCAGCTCCAATTGGAAATACCATTTCAAAATTACTAAACTCCTCAAATTCAAAGTTATCCGGCTCAGGCACATAAAGTTCCGGATCATGGTAAAACGCCCCTAATCCGAGATATCCATATATTTCCAGTGGAATATTTCCTAAAATATCAGGCACATATCCTTCACATCTTACAGCTAATTCAAAAATATTGTTGCTAAAAGCAAAGTCTCTGTGATATCTTGAGGATTCTTTTGGAGACAGGGAGTCAGCACCATGTATATGCCCATAGTTAAACGAAGAATTTATTGACATGAGCTGATTAACTCTGTACCTGGCAAAAACACCAGCATTAATACTTGTAGTTTCGAACTGTGTATCAAGAATGAATCCCCTGGAAACTTCACTACTGCCACCTATTTCTGTTAATGAGTGTGCAGTGCCGATATTTATACCTACTTCCCATCCTGTTGGCGCCATGGCTTGAGCCCGCCTTGAAGCACTTACAGGTCTCCTGCCACGAGGTGGTGGTTTTGACCTGCTAACAGGTGGCTGATATTTTGCTCTGCCATAAACCGGTATTGCAGAATTACTTTCTGCATTGGTGGCAAACATGAAGCTTAAATTGCCAGTTTTAAAAACTGTACCAACAAGCAAAACAACCAAAATCATTATTAGTTTTCTCACGACTATTGATGTTTGGTGATTAATTAATTAGTTTTTGTTTTTGACGGTGTAAATATACAAAATTTTATACATTTATACAAAATAAGTCGAATTTATGATAAAACCAATACCTGTTGGCTAAAGGTAATCTCCCGGCAGATGTTGATTATTTTTGAAACTATATTTTTTTACAAAAAAAAATTGAAACAGTTAAACCAATATTTAAACGTATTTTTGTTATATTATATTTTTTTTACTATCTTGTGTTCCTGTTAATTTTTAGCTTAAATGCTTTATTTAGCATTTAAATGTGCAATAAACAATAATATGAATTGTTATTATTTTATGCAGTAAGATAAATAAGCCTTAACTTGTTATACCAAACTACGACATAACCCTTTGAAAAAATGAAAAAATCCGAAGAAACCCAGCAGAATCCTTATAAAGTACTAGTTATAGATGACGACCCTGATTTGATAAAGTCTTTAGAAAGGGTTTTATTTGATAATAATTATGTAGTATATTCAGCTACTTCAGGAAAAGAAGCTAGTTCGAAGCTATACAGTATAAATCCTGACATTATTCTGTTAGATATGAAGATGCCTGACATGGATGGTTTTCAGATTTGTCAGGACATTAAGAAAGATCCCGGATTCGATGACGTTCCGGTTATTATATTAATCGAAACACCGGAACCGGAATTTATGATAAAATCTTTTGACAGTGGAGCTGTTGATTATATTGTAAAGCCCATAAATACTAAAGTGTTGCTTGTCAGGATAGAAACCCACTTAAAGCTAAAGAATTACCAGGAAAGGCTTAAAGAGGTTAATATGATAAAAATGAAGTTTTTTTCAATTATGACTAACGATATAAAAGACAGCCTCATTGGTGTAAAGGGGTTGGCAAATTTCCTGGTGCAGGACTTGGAAGACAGCAGCAGCAATAGTAGTGAAGGTATAAAAATGGCAAAAATTTTACGCGAAGATTCCAAGCAGCTTTACGAATTACTTGAAAATCTTATAGATTGGGCATCAATTGAAACCGGACAGGCTGATGTAAAGCCGGAAAATATTAATATCAGTGAATTTGTTGAGAAAAACATAGCCGTTTACAGTGGAAACATTGCTCACAAGCAATTAAAAGTTAATTGCAACTGCCCTGGTGATATAACTTTAAAGTCGGATCCGGCAGCATTAAAAATCATTTTTTTAAAAATCTTATCTAATGCCATCAAGTATAGCAATGAAAATGGATTAATAGAAATAAATGTTTTCCGAAAAAACAGCAAATGTATTTTTGAAGTTATTGACAATGGTGTTGGCATGGATTCTGACGTAGTTGAAAACATTTTCAAGCTTGATACACCACACCCTAAAACAATTGGAACAGCAGACGAAAAAGGCACCGGGCTTGGGTTAATCATTTGCAATTCATTAATTGAAAGGCTTTCGGGAAGCATAAGCATTGAAAGTAAAAAATTCAGAGGGGTAAAAGTAACATTTGAGTTACCCGACTTATAGCAGAGCGTCTGGAATAATAATTGTATTTTACCATAACACATTACATAAAATTTCGAAAACTAACTAAACCTTACATTATGAGTATCATAAGAATAAATATTGCAGCAATACTTATTTTTTTTTCAGGTTCATTATATTCCTGCAGCAGCAAGAATATTGCAAGTGAAAAAACAGAAAAAACAAATGATGAAAAACAAGAGTTAATTATGCAAAAAAATCCGGGCCAGAGAAACAACTTATTTTCTTTTGATTTAATGAAAATGCTAAATATGAGTGAAAACAATACTGTTATATCTCCGTTTAGCATTAATACTGCATTAGCCATGACTTATGCAGGCGCACGCGAGCAAACAATGAGTCAAATTTCTGAAGTAATGTATTACCTGCTTGACCATGAAAAATTTCATCCTGAATTTAAGAGTTATTCTGACGCAATAAAATCGTTATCAACAAAAAATGCTGGTTTTGAGATTGCAAATGCGATATATGCTCAAGAGGATTATACGTTTTTACAGGAGTTTTTTGATATAGTTATTGAAAATTATGGCTCAATACTGGAGTATGTAGATTTTAATAAGGGCGACAGGGAAGCAATCAGGCAGGACATTAACGAATGGGTTGAAAAGCAAACTAATAACAAAATAAAAGAGCTTATAAAGCCAACAGTTTTAACGGAAGACACAAGGATGGTATTGATTAATGCAATATACTTTCTTGCTGAGTGGGCTAAAGAGTTTGATAAAGACAAGTCTTATGAAGATAATTTTTTCAAAACCAAGGAAGATTTATCAACAGCTAACTTTATGAAAGCTTCTGACAATTTTCTCTATTATAGTGATGAACATTGCTCGGCAATATCAATCCCTTATAATGAGAATAATTTTTCAATGTTAGTAGTACTACCGGAAAAAAGCAATAACCTCAATTCCTTTATTAAGTCATTTAACAATAAATATTACGAAAATATTATTGCCGGGTTAAGTAAACAAGAAGTTGAGTTGCATTTACCCAGCTTCAAAATAAAAACTGACACGGAGTTGCAGCAAATACTATCAAATATGGGCATGCCGCTTGCTTTTTCTGACAGGGCAGATTTTTCGGGTATGACAGGCAAAAAAGACTTAAAAATTGACAGGGTTATTCATCAGGCATATATAGAAGTTGATGAAAAAGGGACTGAAGCAGCAGCTGCCACAGCAGTTGTAATGATAAGAAAAACTGCTATTATGGAACCTGAAGAAAAAATAATTTTTAAAGCAAACCGGCCATTTCTATTTTTCATAAAAGACACAAATAAAAACTCGGTAATTTTTATGGGAAGTGTAATTGACCCGTCAATTTAAGCTTAAAAATAATTCTGGGAAAATTTACTCAAATCCTTCTTCTTTAAAATAAGATATAAGCAGTTCAAGGTTTGTATCAAATATTTGACACAAGTTTTGTGTGTTAGAAAAATCACTTTCTTTGTGGCATGCATCAATATGTGAAAGCAACTGATAAAACCTTGAAGCCCCTATTGTTCCGGTTAAGCCTTTAAGTGTGTGCACTGATCTTGAGAGCTTATCAATATCATTACTTTCAATATGGGCTTTAATTTCTTCAATTATTTCGTGGCTCTCTTCAATAAAAGAGTCCAGAATTTCCTTTAGTAGTTCAGGCCTATTTCTTGTTTGCTGGCGGAGGGTTTCCATGTTTTTTGGATTAAAAACAGGGAATGTTGAAAAATCCGGTATTGTGTAACTTTCTTTTGTCATAATTATTTTACCCATTTTAATATTTTTTTATACAGGTCTTCGCTTCTAACAGGTTTAGATATATAATCGTCCATTCCTTCGCTAATATATTTTTCAGCATCACCTTCAAGCGCATTAGCACTTAAGGCAATAATCGGCGGTATGTCTCTGAATTTTTTTCTTATTTGCTTATTTGCGGTAACGCCATCCATCACAGGCATTTGAATATCCATAATAATCAAATCAAATGTGCTGTTTTCCATTTCCTTCATTGCCTGAAGCCCGTTATAGGCAAGCTTAACCCTGCAACCTGCATTTTCAAGCATCATTTTAATAATTTTCTGATTTATGGCTTTATCTTCAACAAGCAAAACATCTATATCCAGGTTCAGTTTTTCAGTAGGTTTTTCTGTTTTCTCTTTTTCAGCCTTTACTTTTTCCGCTTTTTTAGTTTTAAATGTAAAGTAGAAAGTAGCCCCTTTTCCCTCTTCGTTGTTTTTAACACCAATTTCTCCTCCCATAAGCTCTACAATACTTCTGCATATTGACAAGCCTAAGCCTGTACCTTCATGTGCTCTTTTTAATGAAGTATCTATTTGAGAAAAAGGCTGAAATAATTTATTCATATACTCTTTAGCAATTCCTATTCCTGTATCGCTAACTTCAACATATAACTCCAGTTCATCATCAACTGTGCTTTTTTGTTCAATAAGAAGCTTTACGCTTCCTTCCGGGGTAAACTTAACTGCATTTGAAATAAGATTCGTAATAACTTGCAGCAACCTGTTTTCGTCAGCATTTAAAAATTCAGGAACATTATCTTTAATATCAATATCAAATCTCAGTACTTTATGTTTTGTCAAAGCAGAAAACAAACCTTTAACTTTATCAATCATTTCATCCAAGCTAAAGTTAACAGGCTTAAGAGTAAGTTTTCCTGCTTCAATTTTAGAAAGGTCTAATACATCATTAATAATGTTTAGCAAGCTTTCTGACGAGTGCTTGATTGTTTGAGCATAGTCATATTGCTCCTTGCTTAGGTCAGTTTTTAGGAGAAATTCAATCATCCCTAATATGCCATTCATTGGTGTGCGCATTTCGTGGCTCATATTAGCTAAAAACTGTTGCTTCATTTCAGAAGTTTTTACAGCTATTTCTATGTTATTTTTAAGTTCCTGATTTATTACCTGTTCAGTAACATCCTGCACTGTGCCAATTAGTTGACTGGGTTTTAGTTTTTCATTATAGGTAATTTTCGCTGTAGATCTTATGTGTTTAATTTCTCCATTATAGTCAATAATTCTGTATGATGTGTTTATCTCATTAAAATTGCCACTATAAATCTTGTTCATCAGGCCTAATACTTCCGGCCTGTCATCAGGGTGGATTATGTTTTTAAAAGCTTCATCATCAAATAATACTCTTTTTTCGGGCATTACCCCCATAATTTCAAAGTATGAGTCAGAAAATGTCTTTTTATTATTTACTAAATCCCATTCCCAGTTTCCAATTTTAGCAATTTTCTGTGCCTGGAATAGTTTTTCATGGCTCTCGCTAAGGGCTAATTCCATATTTTTGGCTTCCATTACCTGTGCTAATTTTTCAGCAATACTTTTTATAAGTATTTTTTCACTAAACTGAAAGGCATCTTTATTTACAGCTGGTTTTTCTTCAAGGTAGCCAACTTTTATATGTCCAAGCTTTTTCTTATGAATCTTCACAGGCGTTAAGTAAGTCCAGTTTGTGTCTTTATAATTATCAGACCTGTAAACTTCCTCACCAAATACAATTTCAACAAAAACATCATGAGAATATTTTAAGCCATTGGGAATAATATCCAAAGATTTTTTCAATATTTCTTCAAAAGTTATTCCGGGAACACTTGTTAAGTCTGAAACGTCAAACAAGCAGTTGATTTGCTTAATTTTTTGATTAAGGTTTGATGTTGCTTCCTGAAGCTGATAGTTTGATTTCTTTGCATCAGTCACATCCATCAAAACCATAACAGTTCCATTAAATTTTTTGTTTTCATCAATAAGAGGCGATACACTGAAGTGCCCCCAAAACTCCTCACCACCTTCATTTCTCAGCTGTATTTCAAACTGGTCGGAAACACCTATTTTTCTTAATTCAAAGCTATCTGTGTAAATTTTTAAATCTTCTTTAGTAATAATAAAATTTTGAATTGACTTATGAATAAGCTTATCAAATTCAGCCCCTAAAGTTTCGCAAGCTTTATCATTTGCAAACAATATTAAATCATTTTCATCAGTCATTATCAAACCTTCATTCATTGTTTTAATCAGCTTGCTGTATCTTTCTTCACTTTGTTTTAGTGCTGAAGAAAAATTTTCTTTTTCACGAAGTGATTTTTGCAATAGCGAAATATATGCCTTTTTACTTCTGTTGCTTCTGTAGTACATTATAAGAAAACCACTTAGAAGCAGCACAACACTTATTGAAAAGAAATAAATTATAGTATTTCTTTGTTTTAGCCTTTGGTATAAAGTGTTTATTTGCTTGGTTTCTTCTTTTCGCGCTTCAAGCAAACTAGCTTGACCGTGAAGGTTTTTGTTATTTAGTTCATTACTTATCCTGATATATGTGTGGAAGTCATCATTAAACTGCTCGTATCTTCCCATTTTATAGTTTAGCCTTGCCCTGTCGTAAAAGTTATTTATCAGCATGGATTTTAGCCCTACATTATTGGCAATGAGCATGCTTTCATTCAGCAATTGCTCTGCCTTTTCATAGTTTTCCAGTTCCATATAAGTTAACCCCTTATTTCTTATTACAAGGGAATATAAAGGGATATTATAAAAGACTGTAAGAATGCTGTCAGATTTTCTGTAGAAGTTTAATGCCTCATCAAGCTTGTTTGTATGCCTGTAAATATTGCCAATATTATTATAAAGTATTGCCTGACTGTGAACATCATTTGTCTTTTTTGCCATAGATAAAGATCGGTTATAAAAAGACAATGCCATTTCATAATTTTGTTCAATAATATTAAGAGTGCCGATATTGTTAAACAATCTAATTGTTATATCGTGAAAATCATTAGGAAGTGAAATATTTAAGGACGCGTCATAATACTCTCTTGCTTTATTTATTTCATCAAGATTTCTGTATAACATCCCCAGGTGAGTAAGCGAACTTGATATACCATAAA
Organism: Bacteroidales bacterium; assembly: GCA_003557965.1. Lineage (GTDB taxonomy): Bacteria > Bacteroidota > Bacteroidia > Bacteroidales > UBA7960 > PWND01. The sequence continues at coordinate 21,009 of PWND01000094.1, forward strand.
CATAGTTGTGTTTTTCGGAAATATTAAGAGCTTCATGCAAATACTCAAATGATAAATAGTAGATTCCCCTCTGCCTTAAGAGGTTTCCTAGTTTTCTTTTAATATGAGCTGCCATTTCAGGATGCTCTTTCGGGTCAATTAAACTGTCGAGGTTTTTGTATAACTCTTCAGCCTCATAATATTTTCCCATCAGCATTTTTAGCTCTGCTAAATTGTCATACGACTCTGTAATATAATTTGGGTCACCTGTATTTTCAGAAATTTTTACAGCATTAACTGCAAAGGCATGTCTTTCATCTATGCTGAAATTAAGATAATCGTTTGACTTTCTTATCAGTTCATAAAAACTTTCAGGAATACTATCATTGCTGTAGGTATATTTTACGTTAATACTTACACAACATAAGAAAAGAATAATGGCCAATAAAATCCTGTTTCTAAAAAGGCAACCCATTTCCAATAATTTTACAAAAAAACATTCTGCAATCAGTAAGAGATAGCTTCATTAAAGTTTATATAGTATAACCCCACATTAAAATCGAATTTAATTTCCCTTACTAACCTGCATACCATTTAATTAAGTCAGCACTTTGCCTTTAGTGGATTAGCTAACAAAAGGCATTCACTTTGCCGAAATAAAAAACATTATAAAAGTACAAAAAACTATAAACAAATTAATAAAAATTAATAAAGCTTTGCTCTTTTTACCAAAAAAGAAAAAAGGATTTTATCAAAGCTTTCATTGATATCAGCTTCAACGAAGTCAATCCTGTACTGCAGGCATTTTAGCCTAAGTTCTTTGAAGTAGTCGGTAATGATGTGTTGGTATCTGTTTTTAACCTGTGCGGGATTTAATTTTACATTTTGGCCGGTTTCCATATCAATAAATCTTAGCGGCCTGTTCTTATAATCAAATTCCAGTTCTTTTTTCTTATCAAATACATGAAAAAGTATTACTTCATGCTTGTTATGTTTTAGGTGCTTTAAAGCCGAAAACACTTCATCAGGGTTATCAGAATTAATAAGCATATCACTAAATACAATAATTAAAGACCGCTTATGTATGCTTTCAGCAAGCAAGTGGAGGCTTTCGGCTGTAGATGTTTGTTTATTAAGTGCCTGGGTTTCTTTTTTAATTATTCTTTCCAGCTCAGCAAATAAAATTCTTTGGTGTACGATATTGGATCTTGCCTTATAATGTGATTCTATTTTATTGGAAAACAGGCTAAGGCCAACAGCATCTCTTTGTTTCCTGAGCAAATATATCAGTGATGCTGCAGCCATTACCGAAAACTCAAGTTTGCTGAGGTTTTTATCAGATTTATCATACGAAGGGAAGTACATAGAAGAAGAATTGTCAATTATTAATTGACATCTAAGGTTAGTTTCTTCTTCAAAACGCTTAACAAAGAGTTTTTCTGAGCGTGCATAAAGCTTCCAGTCAATATGCCTAGTAGATTCGCCGGGGTTATAAATTTTGTGTTCGGCAAATTCAACAGAAAATCCGTGAAAAGGGCTTTTATGCAATCCGGTAATAAAACCTTCAACAACTTGCCTTGCAAGCAGCTCAAGATTTTCAAATTTTTTAAAAACCGGCTTATTAAACTTTTGGCCGTTCATCAATATTATATAATCCTATCTTTTTTTTAAAATCTATAGTAATGAGTCAATTTTTTCAGTCAGTACATTTTTTGGCACAGCACCAACTTGTTTATCAGCAATTTCGCCATTTTTAAAAAACAATATTGTAGGAATATTTCTGATTCCATATTTTGACGCCACTTCCGGGTTAGAGTCAACATCAAGTTTTCCAATAACAGCTTTGCCTTCGTATTCTTTTGATATTTCTTCAACGATTGGAGCAACCATACGGCAAGGGCCACACCATTCTGCCCAAAAATCTACCAAAACGGGCTTATCTGATTTAATAACTTTTTCTTCAAAGTTTGCATCTGTTAGTTCAATTGCCATGTCATTAATAGTTTTAGTTAGTAATTTAAATTTTTAAAAATTTTTACAAACCTAATAGTTTTTTAATAAACTATAAAAATATGATTTTTGTTTAATACTAATTTAACTTATAATCAATTTCTATATTTTTTGTCAAGTTAGTTAAAAATTCAAAAGGTTCAACTTTCATTGATTTAGATTCAAACAATATTTTGTTTTTTACTTCATTATCAATAACTTGAATCTTTAATTTAGCCTTACCTTTATATTTTTCCGAATATTCTTTTATTAAGTCAATTGTTTTTTCATTAATAATTTCAAGAGGTATTGATAAGGTAACGTTGTTTGAAGATTTTTCACCAAGGTCACTTAAAAGCCCAATATGATTAACCCTGGGTTCTATCTCGTTGGTTCTGTTATTCTTCCTCATCACAGCTTTTATGTAAACTGAGTTATCTTTAACTAAAAGGTGTTTAAACTTTAAATAGTTCTCAGCAAATAGGAAAAACTGATAACTATCTCTATAGTCTTCAATTGTAAAAAGGCCATAAGGATTTCCTGTTTTGTTAGAGATTTTATGTTTGGCATCTGTAATAATTCCTGCAATTATAATTTCACTTTTGTTGTTATTAGGAGCTCTTTTCAGTTGATCAAGAGTAGCACTGCTAAAAGCATTAATTTTAATCCTGTAATTATCTAATGGGTGCCCTGAAATATACATTCCTGTAACAAGTTTTTCTTTTTTAAGTGTTTCAAGTTTTGACCAATGTGGGCAATCAGGTAGCTCCGGGTCAGGGACAACTATATCTTCAGAGCCTTCAAAGAGGTTCATTTGTGAAGTATTTTCAAGATTATTAATAATGTTTGCATGTTTTATAATCTTATCAATAAAGTTTGATTCTCCGTTATCATCAGAGAAAAAGAACTGCGCCCTGTGGGTTTCCAGGCAGTCAAAAGCTCCACTCAGAGCCAATGCTTCAATTGTTTTTTTATTAACCATTCGAATATTTACCCGGGTAATAAAGTCAAATATGCTTTTATAATTTCCATTAATATTTCTTTCTTCAACAATATTTTCTACTGCGGCTTCACCAACACCTTTAATTGCTCCTAACCCGAACCTTATTTCACCATTTTCATTTACGTTAAAGGTGAAAGTGCTTTCGTTGATATCGGGGCATAAAACTGGAATATTTTGCCTGTTACATTCTTCCATGTAGAATGTTATTTTTGAAATATCACTAAAGTTGTGTGACAAAACTGAAGCCATAAACTCAGGCTTGTAATGTGCTTTCAGGTAAGCTGTACGATAAGCCAGAACAGAGTATGCAGCAGAGTGAGAACGATTAAAGCCATACTCTCCAAACTTTGCCATAATGTCAAATATTTCTTCTGCCTTATTTTTCTCAACACCTTTTTCAATTGCTCCGTTTACAAAAACATCTTTTTGCTTTGCCATTTCAGAAGTAATTTTTTTACCCATTGCTCTTCTGAGTATGTCTGCAGCAGCTAACGAGTACCCACCAAGGATTTGTGCAGCCTTCATTATTTGCTCCTGATACACCATAATTCCATAGGTAGGTTTCAGAATATCCTCAAGCCATGGGTGCAAAAATTTAGGTTTTTCAAGGCCATGCTTACACTTAATATAAGTAGGGATATAATCCATTGGGCCGGGCCTGTAGAGAGCATTCATAGCAATGAGGTCTTCAATGTTGGTGGGCTTTAATTCCATTAAGCAATTTCTCATGTTTTTTGATTCAAACTGGAATGTCCCAATTGTTTCCCCTGCCTGATATAATTCATAAGTTTTTTCATCATCAAGGGGAATATTGTCAACATCTACCTCGATATTGTGCCTTTGTTTTATGTTTTTGACTGCATCTTTAATTATTGACAAAGTTTTTAAACCTAAAAAGTCCATTTTCAACATGCCAACATCTTCGGCATCTTTGCCATTATACTGGGTAACCGGCAAGTCTGATTCTTTTTGTTTGCTCAACGGCAGGCAGTCTTCCAGGTCTTTAGGGCCAATAATTACACCGCAGGCATGAACACCGGGGTGGCTGTTTGTTCCTTCAAGGCTTTGCGCATATTTTAACGTATCCTTTACTAAAGGTTCTCCATCTTTCAGAGCAAGTTTTAATTCAGGCACTTCCTTGTATGCATTATCAAGATTAGGATTTTTTTCGGGAACAAGTTTTGCAAGCACATCAGCCTCGTTAAGCGGGAGCTTCAGCACCCTGGCAACATTCCTGATAGATGAGCGGGCTGCCATAGTTCCGAAAGTAACTATCTGGGCTACTTTTTCCCGGCCATATTTATTTATAACGTACTCTATTACCTTTTCGCGGCCATCATCATCAAAGTCAATATCAATATCCGGCATTGATATTCTTTCCGGGTTAAGAAACCTTTCAAACAGTAAATTATATTTAATCGGGTCAATATCTGTTATCCCTGTGCAGTATGCAATAATTGAACCTGCAGCACTTCCCCGTCCGGGGCCTACCGAAACATCCATTTTCTTTGCTTCATTTATAAAATCCTGAACTATCAGAAAATATCCCGCAAATCCCATATCTTTTATTACACCGAGCTCTAACTCTATACGCTCTTTTATTTCTTCGGTTATTTCTTCATAAAGCTTCTCTGCGCCTTGATATGTTAAATGTGCCAAATATTCATCCTCACTTTTAAAGCCTTCAGGCAGAGGAAAGTTTGGCAGCAAAATCGTTTTCGTAGTAATTTCATAGTCCTCAATTTTTTCAGCAATTTCTTTGGTGGTTGCAATTGCCTCAGGAACATCTTTAAATAACCCGGCCATTTCATCAGAGCTTTTCAGATACTCATTTCCTGTATATTTCATTCTATCTGCATCATCATAGTCTTTATTTGTTTGCAAACAAATAAGAATATCATGAGCTTTGGCATCTTCTGCACATACATAGTGAACATCATTTGTGGCAACAAGCTTTACATTGCTTTCTTTGGCAAGCCTGATAATTTCCGGATTTACCTCATCCTGGTCTTTCATGCCATGCCTCATTATTTCAAGATAAAAGTCGTCACCAAAAATGTTCAAGTATTCATTCAATACCTCCTTAGCCTTTTCAAATTTGTTATTCATTAATGTGTAGGGTATTTCACCACCAAGGCAGGCTGAGGTTGCAATAAGCCCTTCGCTGTATTTTTCCAAAAGTTCTTTATCAATTCGTGGTGTATAATAAAAACCCTCAAGGAATCCTTTTGAGCAGAGCTTTGCCAGGTTTTGGTATCCCTTATAGCTTTTTGCTAACAATATCAAGTGAAAGCCGCTTCTGTCTTCCTTCCCCTTTTTTTCAAAACGGCTACCATCAGCAACATAAACCTCACAGCCAATTATTGGTTTTATTCCTTTACTTCGGGCAGCTTTTGTAAATTGCAAAACCCCATACATATTTCCATGGTCTGTTATAGCCAATGATTTCATTCCTAAATCAGCAGCCCTGTTAACAAGCTTATCAATTTTTGCTGCTCCATCCAATATACTAAACTCTGTATGTACGTGTAAATGAGTAAATTCTGCCATAATTAAATCAATAATTTTTATTGTCAAAAATATACAAAAAACTACCTTCTATTGCAATTTAGTTTTTCACAAATCAAATGAATTATTAACTAAATAAAAATAATCCGGCAATATTGCTATATAGTTTTAAAACAAAAAAACAACAAGCATAATTATTAAGAATTATAAATTTCGACGATAAGTGGAAATGCTTCTAATAGCACTACAAAATAATATTTAGCCTTAGATACACATAATACTAAAAGCTTGTTTTTGATTATTACTTGAATTTTCATATTATTATTAGTAACTTTACAATTCCTTGTTTAAACAAATTATTTATTAACATAAAACAAAAAAACTATGAAAATCAGAAAACACTTAATTTCAAAAGCACTTGCAATAGCATTTTTACTTTTCGCTGTTGCTTGTGAATCAGAAGCAGAAAAGGAAAAAGATATGGACAAAAAAGCATGTAAAGCAACTGTAGCTGTTATGGTTGCTGAAGGATTTCATGATGGCGAAGCCTATATGCCTATTGGGTTTTTATTAAACCAGGGATACAGCATAAAAGTTATTGGCCCTGAAAAAGGTACAGTAAAAGCTTATAATAGTGATTTTACCATAAATATTCAAAAGCCAGTAACTGATGTAAATGTTGATGACTTTGTTGCATTGGTTTTGCCCGGAGGACATGGCCCTGGAGTTTTAAGAGAAAATGAAGATATTGTAAGTTTTGTGAGAAGCTTTTATAAAAGTGGTAAGCCAACGGCTGCAATTTGTCATGGGCCGCAGGTGTTAATAACTGCAGGCGTTATGGACGGGAAAACAGCAACAGGTTTTGGAGGCATCCAGGAAGAGCTTGAAGAAGCGGGAGTAACATACCTTGACCAGTCTCTCGTAGTTGAAGGTAACCTGATTACATCAAGAGTTCCAAAAGACCTTTATGATTTTTCAAAAGCAATTGCTGAAGCAATTAAAAAGCATAAATAAATAGGTTAATTATAGATCGAGTTAACCTGGTTATTTGGGTAAGTTAATAAGAGGCTGAAAATTTAAAAAATTTTCAGCCTCTTAGCATATTCTGGGCAATTGTTCTCCTGCAAGCATGTCCATAATTCTCTTTCCGCCAATTTCTGTTTTTAAAACAACTTTTGCGGCGTGGCTTTCAACAATTTCACCAATAACAGATACATTTTCTCCCAGTGGGTTATTTTTAAAAGCATTAATTACCTTTTGTTCATCTTCGGGATGAACAACCATTACCAGTTTGCCTTCGTTAGCAACATAGAACGGGTCGAAGCCAAGCAGTTCGCACATTCCTCTTACATTTTCATCAACCGGCACATCTTCTTCATTAATAGTAATTCCTAAACCGGTATTTTGGGCTATTTCAACCAATACAGTTGCAACACCGCCCCGGGTAGCATCTCTCATGAACTTAACCCTGGCTCCGGTGTCCAATACGTCTTTAATTAAATGATTCAGAGAGGCGCAATCAGACTTAATATCGGTTTTAAAACTCCCAAAGTTTCTTACAGCCATAATAGCCATGCCATGCTGTGCCACAGGCCCGTTAATAAGTATTTTATCACCATTTTCGATAGTTTCACCAGTGTTTATCTTTTCATTATTTTTATCAATAATACCTATTCCTGATGTATTAATAAAAATTTTATCACACTGGCCTTTATTAACAACTTTAGTATCACCAGTAACAATTTTTACTCCGGCATTTTTTGCCTCAGCTGCCATAGATTCCACAATTTTTTCCAGATCTTTTAAAGGCAGCCCTTCTTCAATAATAAATGCTGCACTAATATACTTTGGAACTGCACCGGCTACAGCCAGGTCATTTACTGTTCCGCACACAGCTAACTTCCCAATATCCCCGCCGGGGAAAAATGGAGGATCAATAACATAAGAGTCTGTCGTAAAAGCCAAATTTTCTGATTGCATGCAAAAAACGGCTGAATCACTTTGCTGAAGAAGTATTGAATTGTCAAAGTATTTATAAAAAATATCTTTAATTAATGAATGGGTAAGCTTACCCCCACTCCCATGCCCTAAAACAATATTATTTTCCATTATGAATTAAATCTAAAATATGCATTACAAGAACCTTCATGGGAAACCATACAAGCGCCCACAGGGTTTGTGCTTGTACATACCGTTCCAAAAAGTTTACAATCTTTGGGTTTTTTTAATCCTTTAAGTATTTCCCCACAAATACACCCTTTTTCCTCAATAGTTTTTTCAACTTCCACGCTAATCATAGTTGCGGCATCAAAGCGGGAATATTTAGAATTGAGAATAAGCCCACTTGCAGGTATAATTCCAAACCCCCGCCACCAATCATCTGCCAGGGTAAAAACTTCATTAATAGCTTGTTGTGCTATGACGTTACCTTCAGGTTTTACTGCCCTGGTGTATTGAATTTCTACTTTAAAATCCTCATTGTAAATTTGCATTAAAAGCATATAAATTGACTGCAAAATGTCAACAGGTTCAAAACCTGATATCACACACCCTACATTATAGTTTTGAGGAATTCCCTGGTAAATAGAAGAGCCTGTTATGGTGCTAACATGGCCGGGTGCAATATATCCATTAATTTTCACTCCTTCATCAATTAATGCCGACATAGCAGGTGGCATAATTTTATGAGAGCTAAGGATAAAAAAGTTGTCAATATTTTTTTTGTCAGCATTAATAATACCGGCAGCTGTGCCGGGAGCAGTAGTTTCAAAACCAACACCTAAAAATATAATTTTCTTTTGCGGATTATTTTCTGCAATTTTTAAAGCATCTAAAACAGAGAAAACAATACGAATATCAGCCCCTTTGCTTTTTTCTTTTTCTAAAGATGAAGTTGAACCCGGAACTTTAATTAAATCACCAAAGGTGGTAATAATGGTATTGTTTAGCCTGCTATAGGCAACTGCATGGTCAATAAAGCTTTTACTTGTAACGCAAACGGGGCATCCCGGGCCTGACATCAGTTTTATTGTTTCCGGCAATAATGACGGAATTCCAAACTTTTGAATTGCCCATGTGTGGCCACCGCAAACTTCCATAATAGAAACTTCATAATGCGAAATTTTTTCTATTTTATTTATAAGGTTCTTTACAAGGCCTTTATTTCGAAACTCATCAATATGCTTCATCTGATTAAACTATTATTATCCTGTTTTGCAATTATTTACACATTCTGAGACTATGCCTTTTATGCTTTTGTTTTGATGGAGCTCTCATGCTTTATACATTCTCCTTTTTATAATTTTGACAAATGAGAGCTTAATAGTTTGTTTTGTAAAAACACAACTGAACCCCGTTAGCAAAAGAGGCATTATACATTTAAAAAAAGCACCAAAGGTATAGGTTAATTATTTCAGCTTTCCTCTTCGCTATTCATTTCATCAAGTTCATTAAAGAGTTTTAAAGTCTTTTCTGCTTCTTCTTCACTAATTTTCTGAATCGCAAAACCTGTATGAATTAAAACATAATCTCCAATCTTAA
>PWND01000096.1 GCA_003557965.1 Bacteroidales bacterium
ATACGAAGACATTGAAGTATTTCTTTTGGGAGGTGGACAGACCAACGGGGATTCCCTCCCTGGCAAACATGATAAGGGAGGGCATTGAAATTCCAAGACCTTCAAAATTATCGCAAAAAATAAAAGTCATAGCTGATGAAGTACTGGATGCAGGACCGCCTGTCATGGGCAAAAATGAGATAGACCACAAGCGATATTTTATTACCGATCTGGTGGATGATATCCGGGTGCCACGTAATAAGTATGAACTCTTAGCCACAGGCACCCAAATTTTTCCGCTTCTGGCGGATTTTTTCCATAGAGCCCAGGGATTATGGTCGGCCAAAGGAAAGGCAATACCACGTGTGCTGGAAAAAACAGACGCGGATTTCGGCAAAAAATTTAATGATGCTTTTGAGCGTCTTTTCAGGGAGGCAAACCCAAGGTTTGCTATTAAACTTGCAGAAGAAATACTAAGACCCTATGGTGGTTTTTTGTTTGATGGATTTAAGTTAGATGCGCCTGCCAGGTAACCTGGAAGTTTCCATTATCCAAGAAACGAAAGCTGGAAATTCTTATTATTCCTAAGGAACTGGAAACTTTTATAGCAATTTTCAGCTTTCCTGCAACACAAATAGTTTTTTTATTTCTATCCTTATATTTACCTTATCTTTCTATATATTTGCCTTTTCACATTTCTATTACCATAATTTAACACATGGAAGCTTAGGGAAGTGAACTGGAGCAAAACCATAGTTACCTGAATTTTCAAACCTTAAAAACACATTTTATGAAGCAAATATTTAATTACAAAACCGGTGGCATTTATGGTACCGGTGAGAATTTAAAGGAAATAAAAAAGGGTCCTGCAGAATCATTCTCCCAAAAGTCTGTTCAGCCGGAAATCCATTCACTGGAAGCCATTACCAGAGCCATAAGCAGGGAGTTATCTCCTTTTTATAACCAGGCCTATGCTTATTTGCCGGAGTCAAAGCATTTTTTGTATGATACTGTTTTGTCTGGCAATTTAAAGAGTTTTGAAGCAATTTACAAAAGCTAATTTCAATGATTTAAAACTACAGAAAATGGATGTATCTGAACTATTATCAATAATCAATGAATTGAAGCAAGATTTTCCTACCATTGAAAAGGTTGAGAAAAGAGAAGACCGTGAAATATTAGACATCACCCTGGAAGACTTTTCTCCCACCAAAGAAAAGAGAAACTACGAATTTATTGCAACAATATTTAACGACAAACCTAACAGAAATGATTTTGCTGATCATTATATGACAGACTTTGAAAGGGTTGAAATTTTTCATGTCGCAGGCAAATATAAGTTGGGCAGTTCTGATCTGAATGCTACACTGAGTTATTTGAATTTGCTGGCCATTGGATTCCTGAAAGTTCAGATTCTAGTCACAAGAAATGAAGACGATGGAACCGGAAGCATTGTATGCAGAACAGTGATTCCCATTACAAAGGAATCAACAAATCTCAAAAAGGATATTCTGCATGGAATAAAGGATATGCTCGCCATGCATTACCAGGTAGGGTTCAATAATGCTGTTTCCAAGTTATTGGATACAGGACTGGATGAAGAAACGGAGAAAAGTATTATAGAAAAATATAAAATTAAAATTGAGAAATTATTAAAACCAGACCTTACAACTTTATAAATAAAAGCAATTATTCAAACCAACTAAAATATAAGAACCATGACTTTACAGGAACTACAGGAAATATTTGAGCAGATTAAAAAAAGCTTTCCCACATTAATTAAGGTTGAACCTGATGATGAAAAAAATAGCGAGGAACTGGTGCTACATCTAAAAGACTTCAGTCCGAAGAAAGATGAAGATGATGTTCTGAAGATAAATGCTAAAATCCGCGATATTGACCCCGAAACACATTTTCATGTTGACATTCCGGAGGAAATGGTTGAGTGTTATTTGTTTCTGGGGAGCGCGAAATACGATGATGTTTCATTAATAAACAGCTTGCTTTCTTTTTCTTCAGCCCTTTTTTATAAGAAAAATATTCAGTTTATTACCTTTAATGCAGGAGAGGGTTTTATAGGGTTTGTTCTGAGAGCGTTTATCGATGTTGACAAAAATAATGAAAGCTTTTCAGCCAGGCTGTTATATGCAGTTAAAGAACTTTTATCATTTCATTATTTGATGTTGTTTGAAAATACCAGAGTAAAAATTGAAGAGACTCTTGACGATAAGGAAATGATTGATAACCTGATGAAAAAACACAGAAAAACTGTAGAGCTATTAATAAACCCTGAAACAGTAGATTCTCTTTGAGCTATAGCAGACCTGCGGAGCAAATTATAACTAAATTCATTTCTGATGACTAAAGATCATAATTATAAAAATCTGTTTTACAGGGCAAGAGCTATTGCAAAAATTGAAGGCAGAACCACTATTTCTTTTTGGGACATTATTACTGCTGCCATCTCCTTTGATGATCAGTGGACAGACTCAAAGTATTCTTTTAAAGAGAACTCAGGCCTGTTATATGAAGAATCTCCCGAATTAAATTATTTGATTGAAAAGCTCAAAGAGTTTAATGAGCCGGAGGAAGAGATTAAAACAGCTATACCTTTTGATAATAACATATTCCATGACGAACTAAAGGCTTATATAAAGCAAAAGGAAAATGATCTGAATGAAGAAGAATTGCTCCAATACATAATAAAACAGGCAGTTATTATTGCTATCAACCACTACCCTGATGTTCCGGATTATATTAAATTCAGAAAATTACACCCGCGCACATTGGCCAAGTTTAGCAAATTGAATGCTTTAATTGCGGAGAAAGAAAGATTTATTTATGATATTAAACAGGAGATCCTGGGTCAGGATGAGGCTGTAGAACGATTGGTAAATTGCTTCTCAACGCATGTAAAAAAGGTAAAAAACTTTAAGGATAGAGAAAGATTGTTGCCCGGAAGTGCATTTCTTCTGGGCGACATGGGTTCAGGAAAAACTTCTCTGGCCAGATCATTTGCAGAAAAAGTTCCCGAAACAGAGCTTTGGGGAAAATGGAATAAAAAATTCATCAATCTGGGAATTTTTGAAGATCTGAGATTCGATAGTGTTGAAAAAGTACTATTCAATGAGTATTTTTCATCATTAAAGGAACAGGAGAAAACATTTATTTTTATTATCGATGAAGTGTATGATGCATCTTCGTCACTTTTTAATGTTCTTCAGCAGATAATGGGAGAAGGGCATTACACATACAACAGCCATAAATATTACTTCTCAAATTCATTCTTCGTATTCATTACGAATCAGGGAGAATCTCTTTACAACAACAACTATAATGGTATCTTCAGGGACAACAATTCTTTTCCCAGGGATGCATTCCGAAAAACCTTATTAGACCAGAAAACCAGAAAAATATTTGACGGTGATGAGGAAAACAGGATGCTGGAAAGTCTCATTGACCGCATCAACGATTTCATCGTATTAAACAGTTTTAACTTCAGTTCCCGCAAAACTATTTTTTCCGCTTTGTTTGAAAAGCAAAAAGAGTACCTCAACAACCTTTATGATATCCAGGAATTATCGTGGGATGATGAATTTCTTGAACTGCTGACTTTCTCTTCAGCCCATCTTAACTCCTTCAGGCAGATCCAAAGACATTTTGAAGAATCATTTTTCCAGAATATTGAATCTCAGATAACGGATTATTGTCGTCAGGAAAAAGCTATCAGAAAGATTGATCTTACACTCGAGGAACCAGGATCATTGTCTGCCGAGCTTGAAATTTTGGGATTTAAAAGGCTTGGTAATTTCTTATTCATAGATGATTACAAGCCTTACCACACATTATTAAAGAGTCTGGGATTTGACAATATGATCTCTGCATATTCTGTTGCTGAAGCAAAAAGAAAACTTTATGATAAAGGCATTTCTCTTTTTGACTGGATATTGCTTGATTTGGTTTTTCCACCTGACCAAGCCGATGGAATATCGTTCCTGAATGATTTCAGGAAAAAACACAAGCAATTTCCTGTTTATCTGTTTTCACAAGAGATCAATTCAAGAAAAGAGTTTAATGATATTTCCAGGGCAGGTGGTGCTGCAGGATTCTTAGAAAAATCTCCTGAACTTATTGACGCCGGTGAATCAGGAGAAAAGGCCGCAGCCAAAGAACTTCTGAGAAAAAGGATCAAGGGTATTTCACTGGACAATTCTTTCTTAAGAACAAAGCAATTGCTTGAGAAGAAAGGGGAAAGCATCAACTATATTTTAAACAACAGTTATGATGATGGGGTTTTACGCTTCATGGTGTCTGACCTTAAAAGAGAGCCACAAATTCAAATCATTGACTCAACTGAAGTTATTACTCAACCGGAAGTGTCGTTTCGGGATATCAAAGGACAAAGTTCAGCAATAGAAGATATAAAGTTATGGCTGGACAGGATTAAAAACAGTCGCTTTAATAAAACCGATAAGGGCTTATTGCTGTATGGCCCGCCGGGAACAGGAAAAACTTTGCTGGCCAAAGCCATCGCCAATGAGATTGATGCATTTTTTATCTCCATGACTCCTTCACAATTGCAAAATAAATATGTGGGCGAATCGGAGAAAAAAGTCAGGGAGCTTTTTGACAGAGCACGCAAACATCAACCCTGTGTCATCTTTATGGATGAAATAGAATCCATTGGTGATAGGTCAAAGTTATCCGGGGAGCATTCCTGGGAAGCATCATTTGTAAATACATTTCTGGCACAAATAGACGGTTTTGAAGGGAATGACCAGGTTTTTGTAATTGGAGCCACTAACCATAAAGATCGCATGGACAAGGCGCTTATCAGGCCCGGCAGGCTAAGCAGGCATATTTTCGTTCCCCTGCCAAAGACTTTGGATGACAGAAAAGAGATATTACTTTTTTTTCTTGAAAAAGCCCTGATGAAACATAGTCTGAATGCGGATGAGATAAAAAAGCTTGCCAAGGTTACAAAAGGGTATTCACCTGCCGATATTATGCTTATGGTGGATATGGCACAGGACGTTGCCAGCAAAAACGGTAAGGAGATAATGGATGCCGATTGCTTTAGCCAGGCCAGAACAGAAGTGATGTATGGTAAAATATCCGGCGAAACTCACGATCCTGAAACTTTGAAAAAGGTAGCTATACATGAAGCTGGTCATGCTTTGGTTGCCCTTAAGCTGAGTAAGGAAATTTACCAGGTAACAGTGCAAAAGCGCGAAGGTGAAGATGAAGTGCAGGGTTTTATGGAGCCAACAGGTGATAATAAAATTGATGACAGAGAAGGTCTCATTGATCAAATGTCTATTTCTTTTGCAGGCAGAGAAGCGGAAAAGCTGCTTTTGGGCAAATATGGCACCGGAGCATCGAGTGATCTAAAACAAGCACAAAATTATGCTGAAGCCATACTTAAATTGGGTCTGACAGAAAGCGGACTTCCCGAGCTTTATCATTCCCAGCGAGAAAACCCCTATGACAGTACTTACCTGAACAACGAGGTAACAGAGAAAATAAAATCCATTATGAAGGAAGCTCAGCAACATTGTATTAAAATACTCAATGACCATAAAGAGGAGCTTTTGGAACTTAGCGAAAGGTTAAGACAAGAAAAAACCATTTTCTTTTACGATTAATCTACGATAAAATGGACATGGTTGCCATATTGAAACATTGTTTCCACAGGGTGAAAAACAGGCTGCATGAAAATGATCTTGCTGTTTTGGATCAGCATATACCGCAAGAGGATGAATACAGGCAATATCTGGCTGAATACATTGAAGAGTTTGCTTCCCCTTTTACGGAATTAACCGAAAATGAAGACCAAATAGATGCTGTAGAACTTATCTTTCAGAAGTATTACAGCAATAAGGCTTCCTTGAAAAGTATGCTTGCTTTCTTGCATGAATTTGCCCAAAAGCCCGTTTCAGAAATTGATCAAAGCCATCATGCAGAAGGTATAAAAGCGTTCAAAAACTTCATACGCCGGTGGGAAAACAATGCCCAGGGGAACGATTTGGTGGAGTTGTACAATGAATACAATGAACCCTAAAATAATTTTACCAGTTTATTGCACAAACACCTTTAAATGAAGGCAACCTGTTAAATCTAAAGATTCTTATCTTTTATTTAACCATCAAATATATTTAAGTTAAATAAATTGTTAGGAGACTCATAATCCCATTTTGCAGTTAATTTATTTAATAATAAAAAAATGAGCATACAGAAAATTATTTCAGTGGTCGTTATTACCAGTTATTTATTTTAATCAACTGCAAAACTGATAGGTGGTTCCTTAATGTCAATTCCTATACTGATAGCTGATGGTATACATGGATTGTTTGATATTGCAGAACACGGGTTTCTTGTCACCGGAGGGTATTTTGCCAGAAAACAAAACAGAGAAAAGTACCCCATAGACAGACAGCCATTGATTGACCTTATGGGGTTGATTATTTTTTTCGGTTTGCTAATTTTTGGTGCTGCAATCCTTATTGAGTCCATAAAACTTCTTTTGGTCTCAATGATTACCTTCGGGTGGATCCCTGATTCAATTCCTGATTGGATAATTGCAGATGATTTATTATTAACTTACATGAAATCAAGTCACATTCTCTTTGCCTCTCTAATAATGATGGGTTCTTATGTAATAAGTGAAGTCGTATATCGATTTCAATATAAGTTAGCCACTAAGCATCATATCAGGGAGATGAAAGCTGATGCAATGGAACTTAGAAGTGATGGCTGGCTTGAGCTGGGGACCGGAATCAGCTTATTTGTTGCGTGGTTATTAATTCAATGGTTCTCGGTGATATCCGATGACTTAGGTATGAGTGGCATAATTTCTCTATTCAATTCAATTATTCTGTTTTTCCTTGGTGGTTATTTAATGTTTATTGCCTGGCCAGAATTTTGGGAAAACTTTAATAATCTGATGAACCGGTCTCTCGAAAAAGATGAACGTTTACTTCTTCAAAAAACGCTTTCCAGAAGATTGCCCATTGGGTGCAGTATCATTGAACCTCTTGTTTGTTATCATCGTGGTGATCAGCTTTTTATCAAAGGCCATTTGTCGATTGATCCGGGATTGATGAATTCTGCTGATCTGATAATCCGTAATGCAGAAGTCACTACAAAAACTTTTTTTTCCCATTCCGACTTGATTGTTTACACACAATTCAGTCCTTTTTTTGATATTTCTGAGAAAATTATTGATGTTGAGCTGGGTAAGGTTGTCAGACAAGCATTTAATGTTCCGGATTCCAGTCCTGCAGGAGAAGCTTTCAGGCTTTTGAGAAAAGGGAATCTCGAAAAATCTGTTGATTGGGCCATAAACAATGTTCATCAGGATCAAAGACAGGAATTACTAGCAAAATATGTCATCGCTGAAGTCTGTTACAGAAAATTTGGTGCAAACGATGACAAAACAAAAAAAGAATTAGAGGACATACTTGAATTACTAGATGAGGATTTAGAGAATGAATTCAAACTGTTTTTTGCATCCTGGCTTTTGGTATATTATTCAGGCATACCACTAAGAAATGATACTTCTAATGTAAAAGTCAACAAGCTCAGAAATACATTTGAGAAACAATATTTGGACAGAAATATAGGCAACTTAAATGATTATTTAATTGCTGAAGCGTATTTTGCACTTGGTTTTAGCTGGGAACGCTCTTCCGATTATAACCTTGATTTAAGCAGAGACTACTACCGCAAATCGGAATATTATTATAAGCGAGCTGGTTTCAGATCAGAGATGGACAGATTATATAATACATGGGGCCATTTCGAAACACTTACATATTCTTTGGGAGATGCAGAAATACATTTAAATTATGCAAAGGAAATCAGAGAGTTAAAAAATGACATCCATGGCCTGACGTTTACCTATGGTTGTCTGGGTGATTTGTATTCAAAGACAGGCAACTTCAGGTTGGCGCATGAGTATTATAAAAAAGATATCGATTTACTTAAGAAATTGAATATAGAACATCCTCTCAACGGGCTTTATATTAAAATGGCAGATCAACTCATAAAAGAAGGCTTATTTAACAATGATCTGAACCATTTGCGAAAGGCTGATGATCTTTGCAATGCTGATAATTTGAACAATTCTTTTTTCGCAGACAAAGGAAAGGCAAAAGGTTTCTTGGGTTTGGCATCTTTGTACAAAACTGAAGATGAAAAAAACAGGATGATAAAGGATGCTGACGAAATTTTAAATAAAACTGTTGCAGTCTCTTCTTATGAAAAAGCTTTCTTTCATAGACTTAAGGGAAGACTGGCCGGATATAAAGGAAACTTCATTGAAGCACAAGAGGAGTTAACAAAATCCGAAAATCTGTTTGAAAACATGAAGGATCCGATTCATAACAAGACTTTTGGTGTCCAGTCAATAGTATCGGGATTAGAGTCTTACAAATGGAGTCTCAATGACGAATCCAAACGACTTAAATCTGCATTTGAAGAATGCCTACCAATTAATGCTCTTAAAGATTTTATCAATTCAGAGGAAGAAATGCTTGGGGCATTGCCAAATTTTGTAAACGAACTCCTGACTGAATATGAATTGGCTGGGGGTAATATGAAAAAACGAATAAAGGCATTAGACCGATTGATCTGGTTCCTGGAAGGTTAAGAATGCTGGAGAAAAAGTATGTTCTTACTAGTAATACCCTTTCAGCTTATTTTAGTAATAGACAAGATATGCTTTGATAAATTAATATATGCTTTGATAAATTAATCACTTAAGCTAACTTTTTATGATAACCAACATCACCTTACACCCCAACCAGCAGGCTCAACTAAAAGAAACTGACCTTCATCTAATAAGAAGCCGAGCGACAACAGAATTCCCCTACCCCCTGGCGGTTAGCTTTCAGAACTTCCTTAATGCTGTAAAAAGAGATGACAAAACCCTTTCCCTGGTAATATTTGCCAATGATGTAACTACCACGGTGTTTCAGTTTTTATCATTGATTCTGGCCAGTGAATATATTGAAA
>PWND01000229.1 GCA_003557965.1 Bacteroidales bacterium
AACTGTACCACCATCTGTAGGTTCTGCAACGAGTGTGAGAGTGTAAGTTGCGGGAATTTCTTCAAAGTTGGCTGTAAGCGTAACATCCTCAGCCGGCATTGTGTAAACAAATTCAGGTTGGTCGCTAACTTCATCGCCATCCGCATCTGTCCAGTTAACAAACTCCCAGTTATCGTTTGCAGTGGCAGTAATTGTTATATCTTCGCCTTCTTCGTATTCACCCTCGCCATCAACTGTACCACCATCTGTAGGTTCTGCAACGAGTGTGAGAGTGTAAGTTGCGGGAATTTCTTCAAAGTTGGCTGTAAGCGTAACATCCTCAGCCGGCATTGTGTAAACAAAGACAGCTACGTCGCTAACTTCATTGCCATCAGCATCTGTCCAGTTAACAAACTCCCAGTTTTTGTTTGCGGTAGCTGTAACTGTTACATCTTCGCCTTCTTCGTATTCACCCTCGCCATCAACTGTACCACCATCGGCAGGTTCTGCAACGAGTGTGAGAGTGTAAACAGGTATTTCTTCAAAGTTTGCAGTAAGCGTGATATCTTCTGCTGGCATTGTATAATCAAACTGAGCTTCATCACTTACCACATCACCATCAACGTCGGTCCAGTTTATGAATACATATCCTTCATTGGCTGTAGCGGTAACGGTTACTTCTTCACCGGCTTCATATTCTCCCTCTCCGTCAACTGTGCCGCCATCTTCAGGGTTAGCTGCAAGTGTAAGGTTAAATATAGTCGGCTCGGCAATAGAAACTGTAACTGTCCAGTCTTTTGTAGTAACTCCATCCTCTGCGGTTACAGTGTAAACAACAGGATCAGTGAAATCAATAGTTTCTCCACTGTCAGGGTTGATAGTTGCACCATCTGAGATAGTAATAGATGGAGTGAGTTGTGTAACATCAGTACCAAACTCAACCTCTATTTCTATTTCCTGAGTGTCCATATCTATAACTGCAGGTTCTGTTTGCTCATCAAGCTCGAAAGCAAGTATGTCTGCTTCGTTGCCAGGTGCAACCGTAACAGATACAGACCATGTTTTAACTGTAACGCCATCTTCAGCTGTAACTGTGTACTCTACAGGTGTGCTAAAGTCTTGCTCTGTTTCACTCTCAGGATCTACAGTAGCATTTTCAGAAATAGTTACTGTAGGTGTAAGGGTAGTTACGTCGGTTCCAAAGAATACTTCAACTGACACTGTAGCAGCATCTGAATCAATAACTGCCGGAGCAGTTTGTTCTGCAAGTGTGAAGTCAAGTATTTCAGCTTCATAGCTAGGAGCAACAGTAACAAAAACAGACCATTCATTAATGGTAACTCCGTCTTCAGCAGTTACGGTATAAATTGCACCATCAGTAAAGTCAACTACTTCATCTGATTCAGGGACAATAGAAGCGTATTCAGAAATAGTTATAGAAGGTGTTAGAGCAGAAATATCTGTGCCATATTCAACTATAGCTTCAATATGCTTATTATCTGAATCAATATCAGCTTCTTCGACTTGCTCTGTAAGTGTAAATGAAAGTATTTCAGCTTCTGAGCTAAGCTCTGAGAAGTTAGCGATAAGTGTAATATTATTGGCAGGCATATTGAACAAGTGTTGAGCATCATCAGAGAATATTTCATCATCATCATCATTTGTCCAATTAATGAATTTATAACCAACAGATGGTATTGCCAAAATTGAAACTTGCTCATTTTCTAAAAAGCTACCACTACCAATAACAGTACCACCTTCTTCAGGAGATGCTTGCAATACTAAATCATATAGCACTGCATCTTCCGGAGCAAAATGTGCTGTTATTGTAACATCATCAGCAGGCATAGTGTAAGTATAAGGATTATCGCTGCTTATAACTGAGCCGTCTTTTCTCCAGTTTTGGAAAATAAATCCATCTTCGGCAGTAGCTGTTAGCTCAATTTCATCTCCAATATTATAAAACTCCTGATCAGGTTCAATATCAACTGTTCCTGCGTCTTCAGGAGCAATATTAACAGTAAACTCGTAATCTACTGCTGTGAAGTATGCCCATAGCTCAATATTACTAATCTCTGTGATTTCTTCTAATGCATCTCCTTCAAAGTCTTCATTATCATACCAGCCTTCGAAAGCAAAGCCTTCTTTATAAGCATCTTCAAGTTCAACGGGCAGGTCTTCAATTGTAAATTCTGCAGGGTTATCTTCATGATTTACACCATTATCAAGATGATAGGTTACGGTATATATGATAGCTTCATAACTTGCCCATAGTTCAACATCGCCTATTTCGGTGATTTCTTCTATAACAACTCCGTCAAAATCTTCATTATCATACCATCCTGTAAAAATATAACCATCTTTTGCAGCATCTTCCAGTTCAACAGGAAGGTCTAATATGGAAAATGTTGCAGGGTTATCTTCATGGTTTGTTCCACCATCAAGGTAATAAGTGATTTGATATTCTAAAGCTTCAAAGTTGGCTGTAAGCTCTACATTACCGGCAGGCATCACAAGCCCGGCTATTGCAGATTCAGCATCATCAAGATTAGCTATATCACCAGTCCAGCTTGCAAACTCCCATCCGCTCTCAGCAGTTGCTGTCAGCGTAATTTCATCTCCCATGTTGTAAAACTCAGCATCAGGATCAATAGCTATAGTTCCTGTTTCTTCAGGTGAAACATCTACTGTTAGAGTATAATCTGTCAAAACAAAGTGGGCTGTTAGCTCTACATCATTATCAGGCATAGTAACAACAGTTGTTGCTAATTCAGCATCATCAAGGTGTTCAACATCGCCTGTCCATTCTACAAACTCGTATCCTTCATTTGCTGTAGCTACTATTGTAGTTTGCTCATTTTCCAGGAATTGACCGCTTCCGGAAACAGTACCACTTTCTTCAGGTGAAGCTTGCAATTCTAAATTATATAGTACTGCATCTTCCGGAGCAAAATGTGCTATTATCGAAACATCATCCGCAGGCATAGTGTAAGTATGAGGATTATCGCCTGCAAGTGCACCTTCTCCCAGAAAATCGCCGTTATTAAAGTATGTCAGCTTCATTTCCGCACCATGTGCACTGCTTTTAAACAGTTCTACCATGCCGTCTTTGATTATAAATATACTTTCACGAGGGCTGTTTTCCTTAAACAGCAACTTGTTGGAAGCATAGGTCTTTTGTTTAACAGAGCTGCTGATAAAGCCAAACTCCTCATCTGACAAGCCTTGAAACAGTTCAATTTTTTTGAGGAAATTAATTATCTCAGGATTTTTCATAATTGTTCTTATTAAAGTGATTGTATTAGAGAAACTGTTTTCTTTCAATAAAAGTATTAATTTTCATCTGTGTAAATTAGTTTTATCAAACTAAATATAAGTATTATGCGTATTCATGTATTCAATTTAAAGTGCTTTTATCCAGATGGAACCCTCATGTTTACACATGCTCTTTTGTATATGTTTAGTAGATGAGGGTTTCATTATAATAAACAGCATAAATTCACTTTGCAAAATCAGGGTCAAAACGACCACCCATTCCGCAGCAAAACGGACACTCATTCCGGAGCAAAGCGGACACTAAAAACTCATCATCAAAATTGTGATTTTAAAGTTTATGAAGGGTTCAAAACTCTGGGCAAAGATGAAATCGTTTTATTAAAGGGAATCCCTATAATTGTAAATAACATTATTACAACAAAGCAGCAACCAGAATCTTAATCTTCATTATCTTTTTGCATCTTTTTATTATTTAAAATTAAAAGATTAGAGGCTGTAACTATTATCGAAGCTACCCCCGATATTGCTAAGATGTATATCAGAAGTATGCCGAAAGGCACGAAATAGTATAAGACTAGAATAAACAATGCAGCCCAAACACCCATACACCAAGGGCAGGTTATAATGAATTTTATGGTGTTCAAAACATAATAATCAGGCCGCGATTTTACAAAATCTCTGAAAAACTTAAATATTTTTTCAAAAACAATAATTCTTACAAGCCTGTAAGTGGCAAGTGTTATTAGTATAAGATCCCGAATAGAAAGTTCTCTTATGTCAAACTTATGCAATTCAAGAATATATCCTAAAAAGACTATTAAGCCAAAGTATATAAATAAGGAAGTGAAATTCCAGGCATTTTGTTTGGGGCTTATCATGATATTTATATAAGTTTTTTATTATTCAAAGATAATGCAAATACAAATATAATTTATTTTTTGGTATTAACATACCGAATTATTTATTATTTAAAGAACTTTGAAATTATAGTCAAAATCTTATTCTGCAAAAATTATGGTTATTTTGTTGACCTAAAAAAGCTATTGATATCATGTCAAACAAATCTGATGACAATACAAATAAATCCGGGTCAAAACGACCACCCATTTCGCTGCAAAACACTATATCAGCGAACAAAAAATGCTCAAAAAACAGGCGAAAAAAGATACTATTTTGTTATTTTTGAAGAAATTCATATTAGTGATATTTCAATTTTTAAAACAATCCTTTTGAAACGTTTTGACAACTTGCCAGACAGTATTGCCAGCCTGATCAAAAGCGGAAAAGTTAAAGACGCTGCTAAAGAGCTCGGGTACTTTTATTCAATAAAAGGAACTGTTATTAAAGGAAATGAGCTTGGGCGGTCGTTGGGGTTCCCCACTGCTAACATCAGCGTTGATCATATTGCACTTTTGCCGGCCAAAGGTGTTTATGCCGCATTAGTATACACCGGCCACAACTGGTATAAAGCCATGGTAAATATTGGTGTAAGGCCTACTTTAAATTTGGATCAGCTTATTATAGAGTCTCACTTGTTTGATTTCGACAATGACCTTTATAAAAAAGAAATAAATGTTCATTTTATTGAAAAAATAAGGCAGGAAAAAAAGTTTGACACAACCCGTGAGCTTAAAGAGCAGCTTGAAAAAGATAAAGACACAGCGTTATTGTTATTAAAAAGAACAAAAGCCAGGTATAAGCCGGGAAGCTCTTGTTGCTACTACATTAAATAATATTAAAGAATGATTTTTTCTAAGAAAAACCGGTTCTATAATGTTATCCGTTTACTTAAAAGCTTGAGTATTCGCAAAATATATAATTTTCTTCTTATATTAACAGGGTACGCTTTATCAACTATTACGGGAAAAGCCAGGGTTTATGCCCTCCCCTTTTCTGTTACATTTGAGATTTCATCAATTTGTAATTTAAAATGCCCTCAATGTTTATCAGGAAGGGGTGAAATAAAAAGAGAGAACTCGTTTATAAGCAGAGATTTTGTTATGCAAGTTTTGAGTTTATTAAAAGGAAACTCATTTTATGCTATCTTTTACATGCAAGGTGAACCCTTGCTAAACAAAGAATTCGACAAACTGATAAAAACAGCCAAAACATTAAACTATTACACATATTTGTCCACTAACGGCATTTTGCTCACACAAGAAGTTTCTGAAAAAATACTGGAAAGTGGATTAGACCACATTGTTGTTTCTGTTGATGGCATAAGCCATGAAAGCTATGAGTTTTACCGTTCCGGAGGCGATTTAAGCAAAGTGGTCAGCGGTGTTAAGAACCTAATTGGTGCCCGGAAAAAGTCAGGGTTGAAAAGGCCTTTTATAGAAATGCAGTTTTTGGTAAACAAACAAAATGAGCATGAACTTGATGATGTGGCCGACTTTTCAAAAAACACAGGTTTTGACATGTTAAGTTTTAAAAGCATGCAGGTATATGATAATGCCAATAAGTTTTTGCCTGACGATAAGCGGTTTAACCGCTATTTGAAGCCAAAAAACAAAAGAAATAAACGAGCGTGTTTCAGATTATGGAGCCATGCCGTATTTACTTCCGACGAAAAGCTGGCAGCATGCTGCTATGACAAAATACCTGAATATGCAACTACGTTTTCCCCATGTATTGAAAGCTTTGCTAAAGAGTGGAAACATGGAAACTTAAATGATTTTCGCCGGCAAGTTTTGAAAAACCGGCAAAAAATAAATATTTGTAATAATTGCGATGATTAAGGAAAGGATTATATTGTCATTATATCTTTCTCTTTCTCATCAACTTTCTCGTCAATCGAAGAAATAAACTTATTCGTTAATTCCTGAACCTGGTTTTCAAAACGCTTAACAAGGTCTTCCGGCACACCTTCTTTTTCAAGCTTTTTAGCGCTATCTATCACTTCCCTTCTAATGTTTCTGATTGAAACTTTTGTGTTTTCGCCTTCTGTTTTTACTTTTTTTACAAGTTCCTTTCTTCTTTCTTCAGTTAATGGTGGAACAATAATTCTAATAATTGTCCCATCATTTTGAGGGTTAAAGCCAAGGTTAGCGGCCATTATTGCTTTTTCTATAGGTTCCAGCATGTTTTTATCCCATGGCTGAACAATAATGTTTTTGGGATCTGGTGTATTAATGTTTGACACTTGTGCAAGAGGTGTAATCACACCATAGTAGTCAACTTTAACACTGTCCAGCATTTGTGGGTTTGCTTTGCCTGCCCTGATCTTTGTCAGTTCCCTCTCCAGGTGGGCTATTGAGTTTCCCATTTTTTCTTCAGCTTCTTCCAGTAAAATGTCAATTTCCTCGCTCATAATGTAGTTTCTTTTTTTTGATGGTTGATTTATATTACAAAAATAAATAATATTTTAAATTCACATATTATCTTCAATAAGTTTATATTGTTAATACGTGCTTTCAAAGAACAAGTTTTCCAAACAAGTTGGATAATAAATTAAAAATCTCTTTATTCTTACGTTACAAGAGTTCCGTATGACTTATTTTCGAATAATATTTTTGCCAGGATTCCTTTTTTGTTGATGTTAAATACTACTATGGGCATGTTGTTTTCTTTGCATAGTGTGAAAGCTGTTTGGTCCATTACTTTCAGGTTTTGGCTTATTGCTTCATCAAAAGTAAGTTTTTCAAACATTTTGGCATCACTGTGCTTTTCCGGGTCTTTGTCAAATACGCCATCTACCCTGGTTCCTTTCAAAATAGCATTTGCATTAATTTCAACTGCTCTCAATGCTGCGGCGCTATCAGTAGTAAAAAATGGATTTCCGGTACCACCGGCAATAATGACAACATTGCCTTCTTCTAATAATTCAATTGCTTTATTTGCAGACATTTTTTCGCACAATGGCTCAACAGGAATTCCTGACAAAACTGTTGATTTAATATCTTTTGCTTTTAATGCAGACTGCATAGCAAGTGCATTGATGATTGTTGCAAGCATTCCCATATAGTCACCCTGCACCCTGTCAACACCTTTGCTCATACCCTGAATACCTCTGAATATGTTGCCGCCACCCAGCACTACTGCTAATTGAACACCTTTATAATAAATTTCGGATATTTCATCAGCATATAAGCTTAAAGCTTCCTGTTTAATGCCATACTCCGAAGTTCCTGATAATGATTCGCCGCTAAGTTTTAAAAGTACTCTTTTATATGTCATAATACCTGGTTTTCAAAAATGAATACTACGTTTCTTTACAACAAAAGTATGTAAAATAAAATAAAAAAGGCTGACTATTATCATAGCCAGCCTTTTTTTCTGTTGAATATGTTCTTTACAGCGCAATTCTTTTAAAAGCGACAACTGTAAGATTCTTGTCGGCTTCCTGCAGCATTTGGCGAACAGTTTTCTTGTTTTCTTTAATAAACTCCTGGTTTAGCAAAGTACTTTCCTTGTAAAATTTATTTAGTTTTCCTAATGCTATTTTTTCTAGAAGTTCTTCCGGTTTTCCTTCTTCTCTGGCCTGTTCTTTTCCAATTTGAATTTCTTTTTCAATAACGCTTTTCTCAACATCGTCTTTATCAATAGCAACAGGTGCCATTGCAGCAATTTGCATAACAATATCTTTACCTATTTCCTGGATATTGTCAACATTTGCATTATTTAAAGCAACAATAGAACCAACCCTGTTGCCGGGGTGAGTGTATGCAAATGCTATTTCACCTTCAACCATAGCAGCTTCTGCAAGCTCCAGCTTTTCACCGGTTTTTCCAATCATGTCGGTTATTAAGTCTTTCACTTGCCTGTTGTTCTCTGATATGTTAAGTAACTCATCTTTTGACTTGCAATTATTTTTAACTGCAATATCAAGTAATAAGCTGGTAAAATCAATTATTTCCTGGTTTTTAGCAACAAAGTCTGTTTCGCAATTAAGAGAAATAATATATGCTTTTTTATTGGTGTTGTCAGTGCGGGTTAATATAACGCCTTCGCTTGCGTCTCTGTCAGCACGGCTGGCTGCTAATTTTTGCCCTTTCTTTCTTAAAACCTCTATCGCACCCTCGAAGTCACCATTAGTTTCAACTAATGCCTTTTTACAGTCCATCATCCCTGCACCGGTTTTTTTTCGCAGGTTGTTAACATCTGCTGCACTTATTTTTGTCATATCTTGAAAAAATTAAATTGTTATTGAATTATTTCTTTTTACTTGAAGCAGTTTTTTTTGCAGAAGTGCCCCTTGGCCTTTTACCTGGTGTTCTGCTGCTTTCTTCATCGCTGTCAAGCCTAACCTTTTTGATAGCTTTAGCACTTGTTGAGTCATCAGAAACTAGTTCATCTTCGTCAAGTCCTTGCTCTTCAAGTAGTTTTGCTGCTTCAGCTTCTTTTTGAGCTCTTTCTCTTTCTTTTTCTTCTTCTTCTTCAACTTGCTTATCTTTTTCCAGCTTTCTTTCAGTAAGGCCTTCCTGTATTGCATCTACCATAACTTTAATAACAACACCTATTGATTTAGCGGCATCATCATTAGCCGGAATTGGAAAGTCAACATCATTTGGGTTGGCATTTGTGTCAACTATAGCAAAAGTGGGAATATTTAGTTTTTTCGCTTCGGCAACAGCAATATGTTCTTTACAAATATCAACTACAAAAATTGCAGCGGGAAGCCTGTTAAGGTCAGAAATACTACCAAGTTGTTTTTCCAGCTTAGCTCTTTCCCTGGTAATTTGCAATCTTTCTTTTTTGTTTAATTTGTCAAAAGTACCATCGGTAGCCATTTTGTCAATTGCCGACATTTTTTTAACAGCCTTGCGTATAGTGGCAAAGTTGGTAAGCATTCCTCCCGGCCATCTTTCGGTAACATAAGGCATGTTTATTGGCTTAACAAGGTCGGCAACTATATCTTTAGCTTGCTTTTTTGTAGCAACAAACAGAATTTTCTTGCCAGATTTAGCTATTTGTTTTAATGCAGCAGCTGCCTCATCAACCTTTGCAATAGTTTTATTAAGGTCTATTATATGAATACCGTTACGCTCCATAAAAATATAAGGAGCCATAAAAGGGTTCCACTTTCTTTTCAGGTGACCGAAATGTACACCTGCATCTAATAATTCGTTATAATTGGTTCTTGCCATGTTATTATAAATATTTCCAAATTTTTAACGTTTGCTGAATTGAAACTTCTTCCTTGCTTTTTTCTGGCCTGGTTTTTTTCTTTCAACCATTCGTGGGTCGCGTCTAAGCAAGCCTTTTTCTTTCAATGCCGGCCTGAATTCAGGATTTATCTGAATCAAAGCTTTAGATACTGCCAGCCTGAGAGCTTCTGCCTGCCCTTTAACTCCTCCACCTCTTAAGTTTACAAGCAAGTCATATTTGTTTTCCGTATTGGTAATTTGAAATGCTTGGTTTACAATATAATGTATCTGGCCTGGAGGAAAATATTCTTTAAAATCCTTTTTGTTTACAACAATATTGCCATTTCCTGGCTTAGTGTAAACTCTTGCAACAGCAGTTTTTCTTCTGCCAATAGTGTTTATTACTTCCATGTTTACAATTACATTATCGAGTTTAATTTAATAATCTTTGGTTTTTGCGCTTCGTGTGGGTGCTCTGTTCCTTTATAAACGTATAGGTTGTTAAACAGCTTTCTGCCTAAACGATTTTTGGGTAACATACCTCTAACTGCTTTTTCAATAACAGTTTCCGGCCTTTTTTTAAGCAAATCTCCTACCGTTCTGAAGCGCTGGCCACCGGGATATCCGGAATGTCTAACATACTCCTTTTGCTCAATTTTGTTGCCGGTTAATGTGATCTTCTCAGCATTTATAATAATAACATTATCGCCACAATCAACATGAGGTGTAAAATTTGGCTTATTCTTGCCGCGTATTAGCTTAGCCACTTTCGAGGCAAGCCTTCCAAGTACTTCGTGCTCAGCATCCACCAAAAGCCACTGCTTGTCAGCAGTTTTATCATTTATAGATACTGTTTTATAACTTGTTGTGTCCATTGTTTTTTTATTTTTCTACAAATCCTAATAATAAACATCCCCTTATTTGAGGGGTGCAAAACTAAAACATTTTTCTGAACCTTACAAATTTTATTAACAAGTATTGTTAATAAATTTGTTTGTTGCTATTTATGGATAATATAACGGGCTAATTTTCAAGCTGCAAAGATAGTATTATTTTTTATTGAGAACGATTAAAATTATATCTTTTTATAATGTTTTTTGTTTACTAATTATTTCAGTAATTGAATGTTCGATTTTACACATGCTAAAACGGCTGCACCAAATTTTTGGCACAGCCGTTTATTGCTAAGTTCTTTTATCTCCAATAAATTTCTATTTTACAATTTGTAATTTCCTTATCGTAACACCTTTGTCGGTATATATTCTTACAAAGTATATTCCCGGCTTAAGGTTGTTAAGGATTAACTCAGCCTTGCGATCAACAGGTTTTTGCACATATTGGATTTTTCCCGCCAGGTCTAACACTTGTATTTCATTTATGTTTACACTTGAAACTATGTTAATAATACCCGGTGAAGGATTGGGATAAATAATGATATCATGGTCATTTACCATGCTAATGTAAACATCCTCACTGAATGTAGCTGTGATATTTTTATCATCATCCATGGTAATAGTTTCTATGACATCAGTTGAAACGAGATCCCCACTCCAGCCTTCAAATATCCAGCCATCTGCTGCAATTGCCTCAAGAGCTAATATGCTGCCATCTTCAACGGTAACAGCCTCGGTGTATGGTTCACTGTCAACCTCAACCAATCCCTGTCCAACAATATTTATAGTCAATGTATGATAAACTATCTCCATGAAAGTAGCAGTAATTGTTTTATCACTGTCCATGGTAATAGTTTCTGTGGCATCTGTTGAAACGAGATCCCCACTCCAGTCTTCAAATATCCAGCCTGCATCTGCAATTGCCTCAAGAGCTAATATGCTACCCTCTTCAACGGTAACAGCCTCGGTGTAAACCAAGCCATCAACCTCAACCAACCCCTGTCCAACAATATTTATAGTCAATGTATGATAAACAATCTCCGTGAAAGTAGCAGTAATTGTTTTATCACTGTCCATAGTAATAGTTTCTGTGGCATCTGTTGATTCCAAATCACCGCTCCAACCTTCAAATACCCATCCGGCCTCTGCAAACGCATTTAACGAAACATCCTGCCCCTCATTATATACATGCGTGCCGCCCGGGGGAAGGGTTGTCCCTTGTCCTTCAATATTTATCGTAAGATTAAACTGCGGATCTTCTGTCTCTACGAAATATGCAGTGGCTAAGACATCGCTGGTAATTGTCAGTTGAATAGCTTGTGTAGTAAACTCCTCTTCATTTATTATCCATTTTTCAAATTCGTTTCCTTCAAGCGCAGAAGCATATAGAACAACTGTAGTTCCTTCAACATATTCATGAGTGCCGGCTTCAGGCATGGTTATACCCTGGCCTTCAACAGCAATAGTAAGGTTGTATAAAGCACTTTCAAAAGCAACGCTTATACTTAGGTTCTCGGTAACTTCATTGATAATAAGCGTAGAGCTTGTGTAATCTTCTACAACCTCCCCGTTGATTGTCCATTCATAAATTTTATAACCGTAACTTGGTGTAGCAGTAAACATCACATCTTTACCTTCGGAAACCTTAGATCCACTATTGATTTCTTCGCCATCAACCTCTGCACTTATCGTCCCAAAGCCATCTGCTACGTGGAAATCAATTGAATAGGTATGCTCAAAGTATAACTCAAACCTGTCTTCTATTCCATCCGTTGTAAACGTATATGAGCCACCGTCGGTAATCATTGTAACATCCCCGGTAACCAAATCCTTTAAGTGCGCTGTAATATGCTTTTTACTATTCCCACCAGACGCTGCAATAGTAAATTCCTGGTCATCTTCTGCTCTAAAATTCATTGGAACAACTTCTACATCGGCAAATGGAATATCAATAATGTTAATTGCAAGGTTAATATCTTCTTTGCCGTTTTCATTTATAACAGTGTAAAGTTGAGGAATTTCCGGCGCAAACAGCTTTAATGCATCCATGTTGCTTTGATAAGTATTTGTTGCATTTTCAGAAACTCCAACCAAAGTCTGGTCAGAAAATGTTTCATTGCTTACTGTAATTAAAACGTAATCGTTAGTAGTTTTGCTTTCAACATCTTGAAGATCCAGTAGGCCGATTATATTATGTACTTTCCCTTTACCAAGCCCAAATGTAGAATTCTCAACTGTTGATTTTAAGAAAAAGCCTCTACCTACACTTATTAGCCGGCTACCATTATTTATCGCCAATCCACCCTTCTGATAAACACGGTAGTTCCCGGTTTCGGGATCAAGAGTGTAGTAAACATTTTCTATTCCGTTAAATGTTTCAGAAATAACCTCAAAGTCTAAGGCTGAAGTATATGGATTGCCAACAAAATTCCACCCATATTCATTAATATTTTCAACATTAGAATTTGTGAGATCAATGCTCTGTGTAGCTTGCGGAATATCTCCCGTAAAATTAATCAGCAGCATATCATCTTCAAAGTCAGCATAATAGCCTTTCATTTGTTCAAATACCCCGGTAGAAACCGGCTCCCAATCCATGCCCGGTTCATCCCATATCGCAAAATCTGCTTCATCATGAGGAATATCATAATTTGCAACTGGAGCTGAAACGAAGCCCCTTGAATCGGTCAAAAGCCTCTGTACTCTTATTGACCCAACCAACACAACGTCATCGCCATCAATTATTACTGATGCATCATCACTCATGTCAAATAATACCTCTCCCTCATTTGCTGATACTGAAGCATTACCCTTTAATGTAATGGCACAGTTTGCACCTATTTCGATAAAAGCATCTTCTTTATCCGGGTGTTGCGGTTTTGACAGGGATACTCCGCTTCCTAACATCAGGAATGATGGTACTACTGTATTATTTTTGCTTGAACTAAGCATCTTAACTTTACCTGTCTCTATCTTTATCTCGCCGTTTGTCTTTTCTGAGTCGCCAGCAACAAATGACCCGCCTGACAACTCAATTGTTTGTGCAATAATCTTAGCACCGGGTTTAGAGCCGTTTCTAAAAATTTCAAGTTCTCCCTTGTTTACTGACCACTCATCAATCAGAAAATCACCGGATATATGGTAAAAATCTACTTCATGCGCTACATCAAACTGTCCAACAGCATTCTCTGCCCCTCTCTTCTGTTCTGAAGAGTTAAATTGTGCCTCCTTGTTTGATGTAAACCCGCCAACAGCAAAACCTCCACGAGCGGTTTTATCTTCTTCGGTATAATCATCAAAAGCATACAAGTAGTCAATTTCGGCATCTGCAAGCAGAAGAACAATATCATAATCTTCATAACCTTCGAGCTTGTAGTTTCTGTTGTTCTTTCCTTCTTCTTCAATAACTGGGGCGCCAAGGTGGATGCGGTCAACATCACTATCATCAAGAATGACGCTGCCATAAGTAACAGCGATTCCATAACCTTCGTCCGGTTTACCCCACCTGCGAACCGAAGAGTTTTTAGCGTTTAGGTTCCCTTTGTGAACCAGCATACCGTCATCAGTGTGAATAAGGATGTTGTTAAAGTCCACCTGGTGTTCAATCACCACGCTACCAACCTGGCTTGGTGGACGCTTTCCTGTTGTAAACCCGCCAACGGCAAACCCTCCACGAGCGGTTTTATCTTCTTCGGTAGAATCATCATAAGCATACAAGTAGTCAATTGTGGCCTCTGCAAGCAGGAGAACAATATCATAATCTTCATAACCTTCGAGCTTGTAGTTTCTAATGTTCTTTCCTTCTTCAATAACCGGGGCGCCAAGATGTATGCGGTCAACATCACTGTCATCAAGGATAACGCTGCCATAAGTAACAGAGATTCCATAACCTTCATCTAATTTGCCTGTCTTGCTAACTGATGAGTTGGTTGCTTTAAGGTTCCCGTTATTTACAAGAACGCCATTATCTGTTTGAATGTTGATGTCTATAAAATCAACTTCGTGCTCAACATCTATGCTGCCAAGCTGGTTTGGTACCTCCTTGTTTGATGTAAAGCCGCCAACAGCAAAACCTCCGCGAGCTGTTTTTTCTCCTTCAGAAAAATCATCATAAGCATAAAGGTAGTCTATACTGGAGCCTGAAAGTAGCAGAACTATGTCGTAGTCTTCATAGCCTTCCTCTTTATAAACATGTGATGTCTTACCCTGGCTTTCATCAACAGGGGCTCCAAGGTGAATGCGGTCAACATTACTATCCTCAAGCATAACTATGCCATAAGTTACTGAAATATCAAAGCCACTGTATGATTTGCTTCCCCAACTATTGGCATAGACATTAGAGCCCTCAACTGAAAGACTGCCATCATTGGCTATCCCGCTACCTGTGCTTCCTTCATCAACAGAGTTTTCATAAACATCAGTACTATAAAGTGAAAGTTCACCATTATTATAAATACCCCCCCCGGAAATTTCTGCATGGT
The DNA here is from genome assembly GCA_003557965.1 of Bacteroidales bacterium. Taxonomy (GTDB): domain Bacteria; phylum Bacteroidota; class Bacteroidia; order Bacteroidales; family UBA7960; genus PWND01. The sequence continues at coordinate 14,716 of PWND01000229.1, forward strand.
TTTCATTAATAATGGAATTGGAAAGCATAACTGTGCCTGAGGTATAAATTCCACCTCCTTTTGAAGCAGCAGAGGCTGTTACCCGGACATTGTCAAGGTTTAATATACTATTACCAGCTACAAGTATTCCCCCTCCATAACTTTGTATATTTATGAGGTTACCCCCCATTACAGTCATATTGGAAATGTAAATACTATCTTCAGGCGCATCAATATTAAAAACACGCCAATCCGAAACACCGGGCTCATCAACCTGAACAACAACATTATTATCGTTGAATAGGTTAATCCCATCAATGTTGACCCTATTACTAATGCTAATCTCCTGTGAAACAACAATGGTGTCATTATCTTCTATATTAAAGCAGATAGATATTGGTTGATCACTCTGATTTGCAAGTGAAACAGCCCAGCGCAAAGAGCCAAAGCCATCATTGTCTCCATTAGTTACGCAGATACTTGAAGATATGTCTAAAAAGTTAGCCGTTAACTCAACATTTTCTGCGGGCATAGTAAATGTATATTCAGCATCACTACTTTGCTCTGCTCCATCAGAGTCTGTCCAATTAACAAACACATAACCCTCATTTGCTGTAGCTGCAACACTAACCTCTTCACCTTCTTCATATACTCCTTCTCCTGTAACACTGCCAGCACCTTCCGGGCTAACCAGCAGAGTGAGACTATAGGTGCCAATAACGGGATAATTATGATCTCCCGGTTCGGTTTGCCATTGCAGGTATGGATATGACTCTCCTTCTTCAATGCTCCATGTTTCGCTGAAATCCCATGCACTAAAAGTTGAAGAGGTAATCATTTCTGTTGTTGTTTTTCCTTCTCCTCCATCACTGCTATCTTGTCCTGAAGTGTTGATGTCCCAGTAGCTGTTGATTACCGGCTCTGCCTCATCATCAAGCCCTACAAGCCCTCCAACCGCATTATCACCTGAGACATGTCCGGTTGAATAACAATCAATGATTTCTCCTGCATTTATTCCTACTAATCCTCCAATGCTTTGAGATTCTTCAGAGCCTGATACGCTTCCTGTTGAGTAACTGTTAGTAATTGTTCCATCATTTTCTCCTACTAAGCCGCCAACACGAATAGTCCCTGAAACATCTCCTGTACTGTAGCTTTGGACAATTTCACCATCATTTGCCCCTATCAATCCTCCTACGTATGTCCCTGCGCTAACATTAGCTGTGCTATAGCACTGATTAACATAAGCATCGCTAATACCAATTAAACCGCCAGCGTCAATAGATATAGCCGTTACAGTTCCTGTACTATAACAATTATAAACCACATTGTTTGAACCAGCACCTCCAATAAGTGCACCTACTTTGCTTCCAGCGGTAACATCAGCATTAACAATTCCAAGGTTCTCAATGGTAGCATTACGAATATACCCAAATAACCCGACATTACTATCGTCAGGCCGATTGATCATCAAGTTTTCAATTATTTTATTATTCCCGTCATAGTTGCCCTGAAAAACTTCAAAAGGATTTCCAATTGGTTCCCAGCCTTCACCAATAATAAAATCACTACCTTCAAAATCAATATCTTCTATTTGTATAAAGTATTTATCGGTGTGCTCTTCGCCTAAATAGTAGCGAATATTGTAGAGATGTTCGATAGTTGCTATTTGCCAGGGTTCAGCGATAGTTCCAGACCCTCCCGCAAAAAGATCATCAAAGTAATAATCAATGAATATATCGTCTATACTTATATCAATATCTTGGCTTTCTATTTCATTGCTCAACCTGAAAGCAATATGCTTATGACTTCCTTCGTAACCGGTAAATTCAACAGAAAATTCCATATATGAATCTTCAGGAACAGTGACATGGGTTATATAGTTGAAAGTTTCTGTATCGTTAGGATCACCCATTGTTCCTATTTCTAATGTTGGAGAACCAGAAGCTACAAAAACAGCTTTTGCATAAAAATAAATACTAAGATCGCCAATATCAGCATTAAGGTTTGGAGTTATCAGGTAAACTTCGTCACCAGGTTCTTTCATTATTTTAATCGAATTTGGTGGTGAGTTACTAAAATCTAAAGTTGTTTCTACTGCTCCACCTGCATCCGTGTTTGCAAACCAGCAATCAGGTAAGTCCGGAACAGCTACATCATCAAAATCTTCGCTGAGAGGTATGTCGAATGGCTCACAAACTATTGAGTCATCAGGCATAAGTGCAAAATCGTAATCGTTTCCATCAAATACAGCCTCAACAGTAATGGTTTCTTCAAGTGGATAATATCCGGGAGCTGATATATTCAATGTGTATGTTCCTTCCGGAAGGCTAAAAAAGGCATCGCCCTCTTGATCAGTGTAGTATGATTGTTCTGTATCGGTTACGAATATTTCTGCACCAGGTATTCCTTCAAAAGTAAGCTCATCATAAACCCAAATATCAAGCTCCCATTTAGGGTCGGTAAATGTTAAAGTAAAAATAGCCGGTTCACCTATATCAAATTCAATGTAGCCTTCAAGCAAAAAACTCCCTTTTGAGTTTTTTGCTGATTTGTCAAAGTCTTCTTCAAACAGTAAGTCAATGGTTGCTGTTTCTTCATTAATGAAATCCACGTTATACGGGAAATATTCATGATGCTCTTCTATTTCAAGATAAACAGCTGTTACTTCAGTTGCATCATTCCATGTTACAGTTGTTTGAACATTTGTAATGTCTTCGAAACTTGAGAATTCCCAGTTATCAGGGTTTATTGTTGCGCTAATTATTTCCCTGAAGTTAGCAGTTAAGAACACATCATTAGTGGGCATATTAAAGGAGTAAGGGTTATCTGTTTCTTCTAAAGAGCCATCATCCGTCCATTTATCAAAAACATAGTTTGGGTCGTCTGAAAAAGCTTCAACAGTAATTAACTCTCCTTCCTCATAGCTTCCTTGTCCTGTTGTATACCCAACTCCCGCAGGATCAACATCTATAGACACTTCATAAACATCAGTACCTTCTATTTTAAAATGGGCAACCAGGGTTACATCTTCCGCGGGCATTTGATATTGAAACTCTTCACTTGTACTAATTGGAGAGCCATTTTTTCTCCAGTTTAAAAACTCAAAACCCTCTCCAGCCATTGCAAGCAATTCAATCAAGGTTCCGGCCAAATACGGGCCTTCACTTGGCTCACTTTCAACAAAGCCTGCTTCTTGATCAGGGTGTACTTCAAGCGTTAATGAGTAGAAAGTTGGGTAGTTGTGTTCATTTGCTTCACCCTGCCATTGCAAGTACGTGTATGACACTCCTTCTTCAATGTCCCATATATCAATGAAATTCCATGTTTCAAAAGTTAAAGAAAAAACCATTTCATTTGTTGTTTTTCCTTCTCCTCCATCACTATTTTCCTGTCCTGAAGCAATAATATCCCAGTAGCTGTTGGATATCTGCTCTGCTCCATCATCAAGCCCTATTAGGCCGCCAACTTTATCTGTTCCCGAAACAGCTCCTGTTGAATAGCTATTGTTAATTGTTCCGACATTTTCTCCTACTAAACCACCAACAACTATACTACCTGAAACATTTCCTGTACTATAGCTATTTATAATTTGGCCATTCTCATTTACCCCGACTAATCCTCCTAAATATGCACCACCATTTACTTCAGCTGTACTATAGCACTGAACAACATTTGTATTATCAATAAAGCCAATTAAACCTCCAATATCATGTAAGTTACCTGTTACTATTCCAGTACTATAGCAGTTATTAACTTCGCAAGCTTCAGCCTCACCTACTAATATCCCAACTTTCCTGTTGCTAATAACATTTGCATTAACAACACCAAGGTTCTCTACTGTTGCTCCACGAATAGTTCCAAATAATCCGACATTACTATCAGTAGGGCGATTAATCGTCAAATTTTCAATAATTTTATAATCTCCATCATAGTTGCCCATAAATGGTTCCCACTGATTTCCAATTGGTTCCCAGCCTTCGCCATTAATAAAATCGCTAGCTTCAAAATCAATATCTTCTAATTGTATAAAATGTTTATCGGAATGCTCATCGCCTAAAAAGAAGCGAACATTATTAAGGTGTTCTGCCGTTTCTATTTCCCATGGGTCAATGCTTGTCCCTGATCCACCTGCAAATAAATCCTCATAATTAATTGTTCTTGCATAATATAAATTACGGCTACCTTCTCTATCATCAACCCAAACAGCGTGTGCATGATTATTATTGCAAATGGCCAGGCTTGGATGTCGAAAATCAGCATCTACATCATTAAAAATGAGCGATGTTTCTCCTGGTTGCACAACCCACACATGCCATCCCATATCATGAAGGTTGGTAATCTTTATAAAACCAATTGTGCCATCAGGAAAAACGGTTATATCGTAGTCATTTTCGTTACAGTGATTGTCATTTCCGTCCAGCAATCCTTCAGATGTAAAGCTGTCTCCATCGTTTGTAGATTCAGCAATAATTATTCGGGAATAACCATTATTTATAGGATAAGCAGCATATACCATATTAGTCGTTCCAACTAAAACGGTAGGATTCGGTTTGTCAAACTCAGCCCAATCAGTTTCAAGTCCATTAACTCTAATGTTAGCGCTTATAGAACTTCCGTTGTCTGTTGCTTTTGCGAAATAGATGTCATCTTTGCCACCTTCCCGTCGTCCATCAATCCATACCATGTATAAATCTCCAGTGATAGGATCAATGTCTAACGAAGTATTGTTGTTCCCGGAAACACTCTCAACGGGGTCCTGATCATTAACTTGTAATGGTGCTTGAAAGTTATTGCCTCCATCAGAAGAGCTTACCAAAAAGTAATCTACCGGAGGCATACTTTTTTCTTTTTCGCCTTCTGACATTGAGCAATAAAAGATATGAACAAAATCATTATACACTCCAATACTTGGAAACACAGATCCGTCATCACTAGTTATCTGAATAGGTGTGTCAAATGAATTTCCGTGGTTCGTAGATTTCGTAAACCAAATGTTTACCCCTGAGCTACCCATTTCAGAGCCGGTAAAGCCTGTCCAGGTAACATAAACTCCACCGGACTCGTCGGCTACAATTGACGGCCATAGATTAATGTTTTGATCATTTAAGCCCGACAGCAATAAGTCAGTAGAGAATGTCATTCCTCCATCTGCTGATTTGGAAAAATAAATATTATCAACCCCTGTTCTGTCATCTGACCATACAACATAAACGTTGTCATCAGTTACAGCCAGCGATTTAGCAGAGGCTGTAACGTCAGCAGTATTATCGTCGTTAATGCGTAAATTACTTGTAACAATCTGCGATAGAACAGAGGAAGCAATCACATTTAGTACCATTATCATTATTATGAATGGTGCTTTACGGTTTAGAAAGAGTTTTGATTTTTTCATTTTTGCGGTATTGGTTAAACGTTAGGTAAGCTTTGCTTTTTTTATCTAGCTTGTTTTTATTATCTAGTAAAAATAATAAAAATTTACAAAATTTCACAAAAAACAACCAAGTCATAAAGTTGTCACTAAGCGTTTTTAAAACAATTCAATTTCCTGGTAGTTGACTTTTTCTATAGCACTTTCTGTGTTTCTGTTGTTTTTAGGGTTGTTAAGAGTACGGCTTACTGTATATGCTTCAAGATTACTTTCGTGAATGGGATTAATTAGTCTTTTTATTTGCGTTTCTTCGAGTCTGGGATTTATCCATTCTTTTTCCTTTGAACGCGGAATAATAAGAGGCATTCTTTTTTTTCGGTTGTGAATTTTTGCCATAAGGGGGTTTGCCTCGGTAGTAATTATAGAAAATGTTTGTTTAACTTCTCCTGTTTCCTTGTTTGTCCATTCATCGTGAATACATCCTAATGAAAAAATAGTTTCACCGGTGTGTTTAATAAAATATGGATATTTAATTTTCTTTACTTCCCTCCACTCAAAAAAACCACTTACAGGAAGCAGGCAACGCCTGTATTTAACAGCTGCTTTAAAAGATGGCTTTTCAAACAAGGTTTCACCCTTTGCGTTTAGTGTTTTGTTTTTTATCATGGCTGCTTCTTTCTCGCTTTTTATCCAAAAAGGTATTAAGCCCCAATCAAGCAAAAGCACTCCATTGTTGTTTATAACCGGAAGTGCCGGATTCGAAAATCCACTTACAAAATAATAAAGAGGCAATTCCCTTTCATTAATTTTTATGTTTTCGGGAATTACCTCTTTATATCTGTCTGCAAGCTTTTTCAGCTTTTTTTCAAGGTATGCTATATTATAGCACATTTATCGTTTTTATTAAAGCACTTTTTTTTTCGGCAAAATGGATTAATCAGTATGTTTTCTTCTCCAGTCAGGGTATAGGTCTCCGCTTTCTTCAATCACATTGCGAATAGTTCTTGCCCAGTGATTTCTAAAGCCAAAACCGCCGGTCTCGCCTTGCATTTTTTTCGTAAGCAAAACCTTTTTTGACTCAATATCAAAAAAAGTCACATACATAGTCCCTATTTCAGTAGCTTTATTGAAAGATTCAATAATAAAAACCAGGCCCAGGCCACTATGGTCAGTTTCGTATTCACTGATAATATTTTGCACTATTTCTTCTGAAAGCTCGTGTGTTTCCCAGGCTTCAAGTACTAATTCATCTGGGTCAACCTGTGTGTTTCTTGGAGTAACCACACTTAAATCATTATGAACCGTTCTTTTTCTGAAACTTTGCTTAATGTTATACCTGTTAGGTTCATTAATAATAAGGTTGTTCCACGACCTGTAAACTCGGTTTACAATTTGAAACGGATCGCTAAAGCCTTCCGGCCCAATCATTTTAGCCTCAGAAAAATCAAGGCCAAACCAAACAACTTCGTCAGAGGTAAATACATCTTCAACCGATTGTGCTTTCAACGTAGTCATACCTGCCAGTGATGCTAAAAAAATTATAATAACAGCTTTTTTCATAGTTGATTTTTTTGTGTTAATAAATGGTTTTCTGTTTCTAAAACACAAAGTTACAAAAACATATTTGTATTAAAAACAGGATATTAACATACTCTATTTATCTTTATAAACAAGCCTCATTGTATCATTTGCAATAACAAGTTCCTCATTAGTTGGCACCACCATAACTTTCACTTTTGATTCAGGTTTTGAAATCTCTTGCAGCTTACTTCTAAGGCCTTCGTTTTTATCGTGGTCAAAAAGCAACCCTGTAAACTCCAGTCCTTTACAAATTGCTTCTCTTGTTTCGGGCCCGTTTTCTCCAACACCTCCTGTAAACACAAGCAAGTCAAGACCTCCCATAGCTGCACTATAGGCTCCAATATATTTTTTAATTCTATAAAAATACATTTCCAGGGCTAAGTTTGCTCTTTCGTTATTTTCATTCCATGCTGCATTTTCGATATCCCTCATATCCATTGAAACACCACTAATACCTAAAACTCCGCTTTTTTTATTAATTAAACTGTTCGCTTCATCAAGATCAAGGTTAAGCTTTTTCATTAAATATAGCATAGCTCCGAGGTCAAGGTCGCCGCATCTTGTTCCCATAATAAGTCCTTCTACCGGGGTAAGCCCCATTGAGGTGTCAACAGATTTTCCATTATGTATTGCAGCTACAGAGGCACCATTTCCTAAATGACAAGTTACTGCCCTGACATGGTCTTTGGGAATAAAAAGTGCATCGCAGGCTGTTTCGAAAACAAATTTATGGCTTGTACCATGAAAGCCATACCTGCGAATTTTATGCTCCTCATAAAAAGAATATGGCAAAGCATACATATATGCATAGTCTGGCATTGTTTGGTGAAATGCTGTGTCAAAAACAGCTACCTGGGGAATATCAGGAAGAAGTTTTTCCATAGAGACTATTCCTTTCAGGTTGGCCGGATTATGCAGTGGTGCAAGCTCTATACATTTTTCAATCTCCTTTTTTGCTTGCTCGCAAATAACTGCACTGGAAGAAAACTTTTCTCCTCCATGAGCTACTCTGTGCCCAATTGCAAAAATTTCATTGTGGCTTTCAATTACCCCATGACTGGGGTCTATTAAAGCTTTTAAAATCAAGTTAATTCCTACTTCGTGATTTGACACATCCTGGATAAGCAAATACTTCTCTTTTCCCTTTGGGTGGTGTTTTAACTCGCTATCTTTCATGCCAATTCTTTCAAGAATTCCTTTTGCAAGCAATTCTGCATTGTTGGCCATGTTTAGCAATTGATACTTAATTGAAGAACTTCCGCAGTTTAATACTAAAATTTTCATTCGCTAGTAAGTTTATATTTAGTTAATAATAAAATTATGTTTAATACTTTTTTGACAATTTGTAAAATTAGAATTATTTGTTTTTGCAGCAAAAATAAATGTGTAAAAAAAGAATTAAATTTGCAAAAATTCTATGCAGGTATGCGGATTATATTATCATTGTTGATTTTTTCTATTACAATGCTTTTAACAGGTTCTCTACTGGTTTGCGCAAACTTTGCATCATCCTTGCACACACACAGTTTTTACTATCTTCAAGACACTATTGATTCACCTGTTAATCGGGAAATACCTGTGTCAGATACAACAGAAACTTTTGTGCCGGATACTGTTATCGACCGGGAAGTACCTGTCGCATCAGACACTATTATTGAGGCAGATGAAATTATTATAAAGCCTGACACCGTTGCTGTTGATACAATTGCTACTGATACTCTGGATTTACCTGATGAGGCAGAGGTAGTCAGAGAGCCTGAAAAACCGAGGCCACCGGTTAGCCCGGCTGTTAAAAAGCCTGCTTATACAGTATTATTTGATTCTATTTTAACTAACCCCAGTGCGAAACCTAAAACATATTCAGGCAACGAGTTTTTTAACGAGCACTTTTTGACAACTGAAAAAATTTCTCCTGAAAAAAACAAACCTGATAAGCAAAACTGGCCTATAATAGTTCTTATTGTTATTGCAGGCCTTGTTGGCCTTGCAAGATATCTGCAACCGTCAGGAATAAAGCAAAGCTTTAAAGGCGCATTAAACAACCATAATTTTCAATTACTGATTAAAGAACAAAACCCCTTTAGTGAGTGGTTTTCACATATTATGATATTTTGCTTTGTGGCTTGTTTTTCATTACTGGCTTATCAAAGCATTCTAATATTGGACTTAATAAAAATAGAAAATACTGCACAAAGCCTGCAAATCTATTTCACTATAATGGCTTTAGTAATGGCATTTTATATATTGAAGTATGCAGGATTGAGGTTTGTCGGTTTTGTTTTTAAAGCCAACGTTGCATCTGCATCATATTTTAAAAACATCCTGCTTTTTAACCAAATCATAGCAATCGCTTTGTTCCCATTATTAATGTACAATGCTATATACATTGCTTATAGCGTAATAGTTGTAGCATGGGGTTTGTTTGCTTTTTTAAGCATTATAAAGGTTTTAAGAAGTGTGGCAATTGGACATAGTGTATCAAATTTTTCACTGTATTATTTATTTTTGTACCTTTGTGCCGTTGAAATAATGCCTTTATTAATCATTATTAAGGCTTCTGTCAATTACTTTAGAGAAATTCAATAGCATAATTAACAAAATAATAAAGTTAAAGGAGCGGTTAAATTGAAAATAAAAAAAGTACTCATTTCACAACCAGAACCAGAAAACGACAAGTCGCCTTATTCTGAAATAATAAATAAGTATAATCTGGATGTCCGGTTTAGAAAATTTATTAAAGTTGAAAGAATAAGTGCTAAAGAATTTCGTAAGTACCGGGTTAATATTTTGGATTACACTGCATTAATAATTACTTCCAAACAATCAATAGATCATTTTTTTGCCTTGTGTGATGATTTGCGTGTGCAAATTCCTGAAACCATGAAGTATTTCTGCACCTCAGAAGCTATTGCTTTATATCTTCAGAAATATGTCCAGTTCAGAAAGCGAAAAATCTTTTTTGGCAAATGTCATTTTTCTGAGTTGCTCGACTTGGTGAAAAAGCAAAAAAACGAAAAGTTTTTGTTTCTATGCGCCAAAAATCATCAAAAAGATTTTCCTAAGCTACTTGAGCAAACAAAGGTGGAGCATACTATAGCACCTATTTATAAAACCATTCCGGATGATTTATCAGACCTGGATATTGACAAATATCAAATGCTTGTATTCTTTAGCCCTGTCGGTATAGAGTCATTAAAGAAGAACTTTCCGGATTTTGAACAAAAAGACAAAATTATAGCCGGTTTTGGAGAAGCTACTACAAAAGCTATAAAAAAAGCGGGTTTAAAATTAAATATTACGGCACCCACCAAAACTGCACCCTCAATGGCTATGGCTATTGATGAGTATCTTGATAATTCCCGAAAAAAAACCAACTAAGCTGTCAATAAAGCTTAATTTAAAAAAATGCATACTTTCAAAAAAAGTGAAAGGCTTTGTAACTATAATTACAAAAAATTACTCTTTGAAAAAGGGAACTTTTTCTTCTGTTATCCTTTTAAAATACAGTGGCTTATAATTAAAAACCCTGTAGAAAATATTGTTTTAAAACCACGACCGGATGTTTATGCAGCATCTGCAATAAAAAAGCCTGAAATTATTGAAAAACAAAACCCTTCTTTTCCTTACAGAAAAACACCTTCAAACGCATTGTTTTCATTCCCGGTAAAGTGTTTAATAAGTGTTTCATCAAAAAACCACAAGAAAGCTACTGACAGAAACAATATTAAAAGGCTTATAAAAGAAAGTTATAGAAAAAACAAAAATATTATTTATTCGTTGTTTAAAAACAAGGATTATTATTGCCTGCTTGCTATTATATACACCGGGAAAAGTATTCCTAAGTACTCAGAAACAGAAGATAAAATTATTCTATCTTTACAGGAGCTACGTAGTAAAATAAAAGATCTTGTGATTAAATACCAAGGCAGTTAATGATAATAATTAACAAAATAAAGAGCTTTATAAAGTTGGTTTTAATTGGTTTTATAAAGTTTTACCAGGCTGCAATATCGCCATATTTACCGGCTTCATGCCGATATCAGCCTACTTGTTCTCAATATGGAATAGATGCTATAAATAAGCATGGTATAATACATGGAAGCTGGCTAACAATAAAGCGGTTTTTATCTTGTAATCCTTTTGGTGGAAAAGGATTTGACCCGGTTCCTGAAAATTTAAGAAACAAAAAAAGTAAAAAGAATGAAGAAACTTAAAAACGTATTTAATAAGCATAAAAAGGTTGTGTTGGTAATAGCTATTACTGGCCTTTTATTTATCTCTGCAAGGCAGTCGAGCCAAAATTTTGAGCTTACTAAAAACCTTGATATTTTCGCTAATTTATACAAGGAGCTTTTTATCAACTATGTTGATGAGATTACGCCAGCCGAACTTATTGGTTCAGCCATTGATGGCATGCTTGAAGCCCTTGACCCTTATACAACATTTATTCCGGAATCAGAAATTGAAGATTACAGGTTTATGACTACCGGCCAGTATGGTGGAATTGGTGCATTAATTCACTACAGGGAAAACAAGGCTGTGATTTCTGAACCATATAAAGGCTTTCCGGCATACAACGCTGGAATTGTTGCCGGAGATATTATTTTGGAAATCAACAACAGGTCAACATCCGGGCTTACAATGGATGATATCAGAACATTACTGCACGGGCAGCCCGGAAGTGAAGTAGAACTAAAAATTAAGAGATACGGCTACGATGAACCTCTTAAAAAAACCTTAGAAAGAGAAATTATAAAGGTTGACAACATCAGATACTACGGGGTAATTGATGAAAATGCCGGCTATATTCGCCTTTCAGGCTTTACTCACGGGGCTTCAAATGATTTTAGAGATGCTTTTTCTGAGCTAAAAGAAAAAGGTATTGAAAGTCTTATTATTGATTTACGGGGTAATGGAGGTGGCCTTCTTAACGAAGCAGTAAATATTGTAAACTTATTTGTTGAAAAAGATAAAATTGTTGTTGAAACCAAAGGCAGAATACCTGAAAGAAACACCGTTCATAAAACACAGCGCAGCCCTGTAGATACTGAAATACCATTAATTGTGTTGGTTGACAGGGCAAGCGCATCGGCTTCAGAAATTGTTGCAGGTGCCATACAGGATTTTGACAGAGGGGTAGTTATTGGCGAACGAACATTTGGAAAAGGTTTGGTTCAAAATATAGTATCTCTTGCATATAATACACAGCTAAAAGTTACAATAGCAAAATACTATATCCCAAGCGGAAGGTGTATCCAGGCAATAGATTACGCAAAACGAAACGAAGATGGAAGTGTTGCTGAAATTCCTGACTCCTTGAAGATTGCTCACAAAACGAAAGGCGGCAGAAAAGTTTATGATGGTGGCGGCATAGAACCCGATATAGAAACTAAAGCTTTTTCTCCGGCAAATATTACAATTGCATTGCTAAGCCAGCACTTTATCTTTGATTTCGCCAGCAGGTTCTTTCATGAAAATGAAGAAATTTCCCGGCCCGACGAGTTCTACATAAGTGACAACATTTACAATAACTTCATCTCTTTTATTGAAGAAAGAAGCTTTTCTTACCAAACTTCAACTGAAAAACAAGTGGAACAAATTATTGAAGCAACAAAAGAAGATGAATACTTTTATTTGCTTGAAGATTATATTCTAACGCTAAAAAATGAGGTTGAGAAAACCAAGGAAAAAGATATATTTATACATGCCGAAGAAATAAAAAAACTGCTAAGAAGCGAAATTGTAAGCAGATACTATCATGCAAGCGGCAGAATTCAAACATCTTTAAGAGATGATGAGGATGTTTTGAAAGCTATTAAAGTACTTGAAGAAGGAGAAATGTATTCTTCAATTCTAACAGCAAATTAATTACGCTTTTTTTTGTAGTTGTTTACCTCTGTTTATTATTCTTTGTGATACCAAGTAAAGTATAATAAGCAATGACATAAATACCGATAATCTTCCCAGGTAATCGCCATGATAAGCATAAAAAGTAGTCTTATCATTTGCGTTTATCTTACATGAAATTGCACCTGTTTCAGCCCATTCAAGCTTTTTAATAACATTTCCTCTTTGCCCAATAAAACCTGACACTCCAGTGCTAGCTGCCCTTGCAATGCTTCTCCTGTTTTCTATTGCCCTGAGCCTTGCATAGTGAAAGTGCTGTTGATATCCGGCAGTTTTGCGCCACCACCCATCATTCGTGATAATAAACAGCAGTTCCCCCCTGCTGCCTTTTATCTGCCTGGCGGTGTATTCTCCAAAAACAGACTCATAGCATATAACCGTAGAAACTGTTGTTCCTTTTTTATCAACAAAAATATCTTCAGATGTTTTCCTGCTAAAGCCCTTTTTTGTTCCGCCTAGTTTTTCAACTAAGCCGGATGCAAAACGAGTAAAATTATAATATGGCAAACGTTCTATTCCGGGCACCAGCTTGTTCTTATGATAATACTTTAAGGTATCACTTCCTTTTACAATAACTGCCGAATTATAAACCTGCTTTATACTATCGTCTTTAAGGTTGTACTCTTTAACAAAGCTGCCGGCCACCCATGCCACATTATTATGGCGTTTTGAAAACAATTGCATAAGCGCTACTACAGGATTGTTTTTTTCTTCACCAATTTGTATTTCTGTGTATGTTGATGCCTCGGGTGAAAGAATAAAGTCCGTGTTCGGGCTGATAGCTGTTTCCGCCAGGTTTTTTGTAATATCATATCTTTTTATTACTTCCTGTAGAGTGGCCGGGTAGTCGTACGGGTCAAAACCTGGTTGTACAACAACAACTTCAACAGGGTTTTCAACTTCTTTATAATTCTTAAAAATGTTTTGAGAGATATATAAGGGAATTATCACAAAAGCCGCAATCAGCATAAATAAAACAATAGTTTTTGATAAAATAACTGCTTTTGAAGTAAAGATTTTTATCAGCTCAAATAACAAAATGTTAATAATTATTACCCAGGCGCTTCCTCCAAGAACACCGGTATATTCGTACCACTGAACCCAGGAAGGATTTGCAGCAAATACGTTTCCTAAATGAAGCCACGGCCAGCTAAGTTCCCAGTTGAGATGTAAAAACTCAAAACTAAGCCAAAGAAAAACCAATAATAAAGGGCCTGTATTTCCGGAAACAGTTCTTCTTGTATATTGCATAAGGACTATCGGAATACTCATAAATAATGAGTTAAGAATAACTGCAGTAACAAATCCCCACACTGATGACAAGGCAATCCAGTAGGTGGATAAAATATTCCAGGTTAAGAATGTTGTAAAAATGTATAAAAAGAAGCTAAGCAAGCTGTTCTTTTTATTAAGTGAAGCTTCATCAATGAAAAGAATGGGGACAAAAGCAATGAATATTAACGGCGTAAAGCCATAGGGTGGCCATGACAGAAAAAACAATATTCCGGCAGCTAAAGATAATGGCCAAAATATGCATAACGGATTTTTCTTAATATTCATTAGCATTTTTCAACAAGGTGTTTTTTTTGCAAATATATGCCTAATCTAACAAGATAGTGTGTTTTTCAAAAAAAGCTTTTTTAGCAACAAATACTAAAGATTATGTACTATTAAATCTGAATTTTTTAGACTTTATGAAAAGAGAAGTGTCTTGTTATTAGTTATTTTTTTATAAAAAATGATTATTTCTTTCAAATATTATGTTAATATAAAAATTTTTGATTTAAATTAGCGTTTTAATTGCTGTTTAAAACAAATTTTGCATAAACAATACAGAAATTTTTTGGAAAAATGGAAAAAGTAAGAAAAAGTAAAAAAACTGAACAAAAGATTTTCGATGTAGCAACACAATTATTTCTTGAAAAAGGGGTTGACAGGACCAGTG
>PWND01000237.1 GCA_003557965.1 Bacteroidales bacterium
TAACCTGATATTCCACAATGAAAAGGGTATTCCCTCTGCCTTTTCCAGTATGTAATACCATCATTCATATTTATGCAATATGTATTTCCTCCTTCTTGATAAATTAACCTATTTTGATAAAGATGATAATTTGTTAAATAAACGTGTCCGGCATCTTGTGAAAAGTAGTCATCCCAGCTCCAAGTAATACTTCCATCGGCAGGATTAATTAAACTTAACTGCTGCCTCCCACCAGCCCCTGTTGTGGAAATTAAAACCATATTATTATATATTATTGGCTTATCAATATTACTTAGCCTATAATATCGCCCTTCCTTATGCAAAGAACGCTTCCATTGATATGGCTTTAACACCAATACTCCATCCTCTTCAAGATAAAGAGGTGCCTCCTCTTCTTCTTTCACACATGATGAAAGTAAGAGGAGGCAAAGTATGAGCATTAATAATTTGTTTTTTCTTGTTATTGTCACATTAATAAGATTAAAAATTATCTTTTTTGATATTAAACCAGCCATTACGATTAAATATATTATTAAAAGTTTTCTTAGTTTCATCCTGCCCTGGCCCTTTAAAGCTCATATTTTTCACAGATTTATGATTGGCATTTGAAACTTCATAAATATAATTTTCAGCAAGGCCTTCAATAATTTGGGCTTCTTTTGAAAGCAACCCGTCAGAAGGTTGCCTCACCAGTACATCTTTGGTTATATGAAGATCAACCCAATAACAATTAAAGCTTTCAAGATTTTCATCACAATAAAACTGCCCTCCGTCAATTCCAGAACCATACTCTCTCACCTTTTCGCAGATATAGATGGGAAGATGGTAAGTCTGCTCTTCAAGTGTATAGCTATCTATAAGCGAACACCAAAGGCTTTCGCTGCCCTGCAACCAGTTGCAGCCTTTTTTCCATTCCTGGGCTATATATCCTGCAGCTGCACCGGTAATCCATGATTTCGGGTTCAGAAAACCAACAATTACATTAACATTTGAAAGGTGATTAAATACATTATAACTCGTATTGTAATACTCTTCAACATAATTCATAACATCAACCAGCATTTGATCATCAGGAAGCTCAACCTGTTTTTCCAAAATTGCTGAGCTTAGAAGCCTCCAGTGCACTGGTGTGTTTTCATTTGCCCACACAGATATCATTGGCACAGAAGCTTCAAAATCATTTAGTTCATTAATAAACGAACTTCCCACCTTAAAGTCTGTATTAGTTGCATCACTCCCAACCAAATTTGTATATTCAAAAAAGCGGCTAAAAATATTAACTATAGAAGAGGGAGTTGTACCTGCGGTAAAAAATGTTGCAGCTGTTTGGAAAATAGGGCTGGGCAAAGGAACTACCCATGTCATTGGAAGTGTTTGCGCATAGGGGCCTGAAAAAAGGCTGGTGAAATCGTTATCCAAAAATTCATCCATATCACCATTATATAATGAGTTTGCAATATATGCGCCATTGTTTGGTGAAGCAACAGTAACAATTCCGCCAAACCTGTTTAAACTTTCATCAGTCAGCTTGTCAACGTTCCTGGCCACAACACCTCCCATACTATGCCCTATTGCCATATTTTTATGATGAGTTGACTGACTACCCAAAATATCATCAACAATATTAACCATGTTATTACTGGCGTAATCAACTCCATTTCCTGTGTTATATGACTCTCTGACACTGTTCATTCTTCTTGTACTTGAAAATAATGTTTCATAATATTCCCATGATTCTTTATTACCATCAAGCCCATGCATCCAAATAACATTTCTGTCTCTTTGTTCATCTATAACATCATAAGCTTTTATATCACTTAGCGGTGCAAATATAATGATATATAATAATATTTTTGCTATTAATTTTTTCATTTTTAAAAAATTTTTAGTTATACAATTATTTTACATATTTAGTTTAATATTCAGGTTTTCGATTTTCGTTTGAATTTCGTATTCAACTTCTTCTCCTGTTGGCAGTATTTTTTTATCTAATTGCACTATTGTGTTAAGGAATGGCTTTTCCGGCGGCCCATAAGCATAATATGTAGTAGTTAATACCTCATCAGCTTTATAAGCCCTGCTGGCAACAAGTTGATTTGTTTTACGATTAATAATAATTACAGATTCTATTTTATTATTTATGAAATTTGATGGCATTCTAACAATTACATGGCCATTTTCTTTTTCTGAAATTATCATACCTTGTTTTTTTGCTTCAGCCAGAAACTGCTCAAGATTTTTAGTGAAAAAATTTCCCTGCATATTTGCAATTATATAATTAAGCATTTCAGGAGAATAATCACCTTTCGCATTATTTAAAGCCTCAACTATTAATCTCTGCGATGGCACCCTAAAAGGAACACTGGCAACATTTTTACCCGTTTTATCAAAAAAAGTAGCTTGCCCGTTCCAAAGCACAGTTTTGTATATCTCTTCTGATTTTCCTTTGGGAGTATTATGCTCAACGTCATAATAGTATTTATCATCTATTCTCTCAATTTCCATATATACATCACCACGCTCCATTATTCTCTTCGTAACTCTTTGCGCAATCCTGTCAGGAGCCATTGCGGCAACATCAATAGACGGGTATTCCACTTTTTCATCCTTTAAAAAGAGTGTAGTGGTGTACATATCATAGCTTACTTCAAGTAAAGCCATAGACATGCTGCGTGAAGATATATCTTCATAAGTTTCCTCAAAGTCTTTTTGACATGAGGCCAAACATAATAAAAAAAGTAAGCTGCATAAGCTTACCGATAAAATTCTATAATTTTTAGCAGAATGCATTTTCCCCAAAAAAATCATCCATCCAAATATGGATGTAAACTTTTTCTTATTAAATAAAACACTGCAGTTCTTTCTAGTAGTAGTTTTAAAACTGCCCATAATTACTTTTGGATTTTTGTTTTTCATAAAATAATGTTTTTTATCCTGCTATTAAGGAATGTCCCAGGCTGTACTGCCGGTAATGGCAGGCAGGATTGTTATGCCTGTTAAATCGCCTCGGCCGATTTTTTTAACGATTTAACGGAACAAAACAAATAAAAAAAATTTAATCAAACAAGTTTTTATCTATTTATTTTTTCTTTTTATCTATTTTTTTATGCTTTTTATCCCATCTTGACTACTGGTTAAGATTTCTGTAAATAATTCCTGATCAATTATTTCTTTTTTTGCTACTTTTGAGAAAAAATAGTTATGGAAGTATTATTGATTTTACTAGGATTGGTTGTTATCCTTTCCATATGGGTAGCATCTTCGTATAATAAGCTAATAAGGTTGAAAAACCAGGTAAAGAATGCATGGTCGCAAATAACAGTACAATTAAAGCGCCGCCATGACCTTATACCTAACCTTGTTCAAACGGTTAAGGAATACATGCAACATGAGCGTGAAACTCTTGAAAGTATAACAAAGCTTCGCACACAGGCAATGCAAACCACAGGTATAGAAGACAAGGCAAAAGCCGAAAATATGTTATCACAAGCATTGGGCCAGTTTAAAGTTGCTGTGGAAAATTATCCAAACCTTAAAGCAAACGAAAACTTCCTTTCTCTCCAGGAAGAGCTCAGGTCAACCGAAAACAAAATTGCTTTTGCAAGACAGAATTATAACGACCAGACTTTGTTTTACAATAATAGAATTGAAATGTTTCCTTCAAACATTTTGGCTAACCTTTTTGGATTTAAGCAGGAGCCATTTTTCGAACTTGAAAACCCTGAGGAAGCAAAACCTGTAAATGTAAAATTTTAGAATTATAATTAAATACGTTTTTTTATGTGGGAAGTAGCAAGAAAGAACCAGCGCAAATCATTATTACTGGTAGTAGTAATGAGCATTATACTAATTACATTAGGATATGTAATTGGGATTTTTGTAGAACCCGAAACGGGTGGTTATGTTGGCATTGCAATTGCAACAGTTGTCTATTTCATTCTATTATTTATCGCTTTATCATCCGGTAAATCAATAATATTAAGAATGAGTAATGCGAAGGAAATTCAGCATGAAGACAATCCGGTTTTATATAACATAGTGGAAGAAATGAGTATAGCTGCCGGCATGGGGAAAATGCCAAAGGTTTATATAATAGACGATCCTGCGCCTAATGCTTTTGCTGCAGGAATGAAGCCAGAAAGCAGTGTTGTAGCTGTAACCACAGGCCTCCTTGATATAATGAACCGGGATGAACTTCAGGGTGTAATTGCACATGAGGTATCGCATATAATAAACAGAGATATACGATATTTAACAATAGCAACAATTATGGTAGCGTCCGTTGCCCTAATATCTCAAATGTTTTTGCGCTCAATGTTTTATAGTCGGGGTGGCCGCAGAAGCGGTGGCGGTGGCAGAGGACAAATTATTTTACTAATTATTGCTATTGCTTTTGCAATAATTGCACCTATTGCCATAAGGATGTTATACTTTGCTTTATCGCGTAAACGAGAATACCTGGCAGATGCATCAGGCGCAAGGCTGACAAGGTACCCGGAAGGGCTTGCTTCAGCTTTGGAAAAAATAGGAAACTCTACACATGACCTTAAAACCGCCGACAAAAGCACTGCCCCAATGTATATTGCTAACCCTTTAAAACCAAAAGGGCGAAGAGTAAGAAACCTGACTAGTACACACCCCCCGTTAGAAGACAGGATTAAAATTCTGCGAGCTATGGGTGGCAACTCTGATGTGTCTGATTATCAAATGGCATATCAATCTGTAAGTGGCAAAAAAGCTGCTTTCATTCCCGGGGGAACTCCAAAAAGCTAAATAATTCTATTTATCAAACTAAAAAAAACATATTATGAAAAAGTTATTAACCCTATTATCCGTTTTAATAATTATAACAGCCTGTGAAAGAAAAGACAGGCAAGAGGTAAGCCCCATAACACAAAAAAATACAGAAGTTGTTATTGAGGAACTGATGAAAAAGCATGGAGAAAAACACTACGACAGAATATCAAAAGGAGTGTCGGCAACAGCAAATCTGTGGAGAGAATCTGACGGCAATTTTGAAGATTTTAAAGAATTTTGCCTTGAAAACTTTATTGCTGATGATGAAGAGCTGGAATATGTTTTTGATGCTTTTGCCCATAATTTTCAGCATCTGTATGGGTATATGAACAGAATTGTACTAGAGCTAAACAGGGCGGTACATGAAGACACCGGCCCTTTACACCCGATTGATATAATGTTTGGCTCATACAGCCCATCATCTCATATACAAGATGATTTATTCAATAATAAAATTGCTTTTATAATAACTCTTAATTTCCCCTATTACTCTCTTGCAGAGAAAAACGAACTTGGTAGTGAATGGGACGACAGGCAGTGGGGCTATGCAAGGCTGGGAGAGTATTTTACAGCAAGAATACCCGCAAGTATTTTACAAAATTACAACCAGGTGTATTCTGAATCAAGATTATACATTTCAGAATATAATATTTATGCCGGAAAGTTAATTGATGAAAATAAAGAAACTCTTTTCCCGGAAACTATGAAGCTGTTGGCTCACTGGAATATAAGGGACGAAATTAAGTCGAACTACGGGCAGGAAGGTGGCCTGGAAAAACAAGAAATGCTATATAATGTAATGCTTAGAATTATCAACCAGGATATTCCAAAAGAAGTAATAAACAATAATGAATATAAGTGGGATCCAATTAAAAATGAGCTTTGGAAAGATGGAGAACAGGTTGAATTTACACCTGAAGGAACTGCAAGGTATGAATACCTCCTCAACAATTTTAAAGCCCTAACAGAGTTAGACCCATATTATACAGATTTAGACACTTATATAGCGCGTCGTTTTGAAAGCAGTATGGAAATACCTTATGAAGAAGTTGAATCATTATTTAAGGAGTATGCTTCTTCACCGCTGTTGCGTGAAGTAGCATCAATAATAAGCGAAAGACTGGAGCGTGATTTAAGGCCATTCGACCTTTGGTATAATGGTTTTGTTGGCCGCGGCGGCCTTTCTGAGGATGCACTTGATGTAATCACCAAAGCAAAATATCCGGATGCTATGGCTATGCAGAATGACCTGGCCAGGATGCTAAGAGATTTGGGCTTTGAGAATCAAATGGCAGAGTTCATTGCATCAAAAATCGAAGTAAATGCTGCACGTGGTTCCGGGCACGCATGGAGAGCTTCAATGAAAACAAAACCATCGCATTTAAGAACCCGAATTGGTTCTGATGGAATGGATTATAAAGGCTACAATATTGCAATTCATGAGTTTGGCCATAATGTTGAGCAAACAATCAGCGTACATAAGGTTGATAATTACTTTGTAAACGGCATTCCTAATACTGCCTTTACAGAAGCTTTGGCTTTTATGTTTCAAAGCCGGGATCTGGAGCTGCTTGGACTTTCTGAACAAGATCCTATGATGGAGCATTACGAAGTTTTGGATATTTTTTGGGATAACTACGAAATGATGGGAGTTTCTCTTATAGATATGATGGTGTGGAAATGGCTTTATGACAACCCTGATGCAAATGCAGAACAGCTAAAAGAAGCTGTTATAAAAATAGCAAAAGAAGTATGGAACGAGTATTATGCTGACATTTTTGGGGAAGAAGACAATCCGTTGTTGTCAATATATTCACACATGATACAATCACCTCTTTACCTGATGAATTACCCTTATGGCAGGTTAATAATGTTTCAGCTTGAGGATTATATTAGCAATAAAAACTTTGCTGAAGAAGTTTTAAGAATATTCTCCATTGGCAAGCTAACACCACAGCACTGGATGCAAAAGGCAGTAGGAGAACAAATCAGCAACGAACCACTGTTTAACGCCGTTGAAGAAGCTCTTGAGGCTGTCAGGTAAAAAATATATTTTACATATAATGCAAAAAGCAGGAAAGCAAATTTACTTTCCTGCTTTTTGCTGTAAAAACGGGCTTAATTTGCAATATTTTCTTCAATAACAACCATTGCACTTATTCTTTTTCTTGTATGCGACATACTTATAAGAATTTTGTCATTAATGTTATGGTTTAATATTTTTAGCAGGGGCCTGCCATTATCAGCACTTGTTATTATTATATCTTTAAACCCTATTTTGCTATTGTAGTGTTTGATTATAATGCTTTTCACAGCCCAACGTGCAGCAAGGCTTCTTTTACCCCTTTCTCCACCATAAAGGTTTATTTCTTCATCAAGGAAAAAACTATCCAGTTCTTTATTTTCAATTGCTTCATAAAAAACTTCCAGCAAAATAGTTTCTGTATATTTAATATATGCGCTATCACTCATCTAAGTCAATATTTCCGGCCAGTTCGCAAAACAGCCTGGTTTCTTCCTGTAATGCCTCACTTTTATCAAACACATAAGCATTCTTTATTGCCGTCACAATATTATTTATTGTTTTTACAGGTTTATCCTCTGTCATTTTTTTCGCCATAATCAAGGCGTCATCAAAGCTATTTTTTGCATCAGAAAGAAAGTCAATCAATCCAAGTTTATATGCTGCATCTGCTGCTAAAATATCGCCACAAAGCAGCATATTGAGGCTTTTTCCCATTGTAAGGAATCTTTTTACCGCATAAGTACCGGTAAGCCCGGGCATAAGGTTATGATTGCTTTCAGGAAAAGCCAAAAGTGCCTTATGAGAAGCTATTCGTATATGGGAAGAAAGCGCAATTTCCAATCCTCCACCAAAACACACTCCTTCTATAGCAGCAATAACAGGTATATTCATCCCGTAAATGTATTCTAACAGTTCTTTGCCATTATTCAGCTTTGATTCTAATGAGCCATTTTCAGCCATTTTTTTTACAGACTGCAAATCAGCACCGGAAGAGAAGTGCCTGCCGGCTCCTTTGATTATTAATGCCTTAAGACACTTTTCAGAAATAAAATCATTAAGCTCATGCTTTGATATAAATTCAGGCTCTGTTAGTGAGTTATCCGGAGGATTATTTAGTGTTAATATCGCAATATCTGCTATTATATCAAGGCTGTTCATGAGTTGTAGTAATTTTTTAAAACATCAGGAATATCAAGAGGATTACGGTTTTTATCAACAAAAAGGCACTTCACTGTAGCTTTGCTGATATTTTTATTTAACTCGTTTCTTATATTTTGTTTAAATACAAGAAAAAACCCTTCCCTGTTAAAAGAGCTTTCCACAAAAGCTTTTTCAAACAAGCTTAACTCCTGGATATATTTAATATTAAGTTCAACAACAATAAGAAAATTGCCAGTCTTTTTGAAATATTCATAAAGATTCAGTTTATTCATTATTTCCCACCTGGCTTGTTCCAGGTAGTTAAGATAAACTGCATTGTTTACATGCCCGAAAGAGTCAAGTTCATAACCCCGGACTTCAAAGTTGTACTTAAAAATCATTTTATTCTTGAGCTAAATCTTACTATTTCCTGTTTTATAACTTTTCTGAGTTTTAATTGAGTCATGAAAATCAATATTGTTCTGTGAATCAATTCAAAAGAACCTCTCTTCAAAGCTTTTACTTTTTTATAGTAATAATATGTTCTTTTCAGAATTTTTGGGTATGTAAAAGCTCTTTTAACTGATTCCTTCATTAAATCAATAAACATCTCATTTGTCAAAGAGTGGTTTTTAACGTTCGACACGTTAGTTTTCTGGTCAATTAGCTTACCTTGCTTATTAAGCTCATCGTAATACTTTGTACCTTCAAGCGCCTGAATAGGGTTAAAAACCGGAAAAATATTTGCATCAATACAAAAGTCGAGTGTTTTCATACAAGACTCATAAGTGTCGTGTTCGAGTCCTATTGTAAACCATCCGGATATCGCTATTCCCTGGTTATGAATAAATTCAATATTTTTCTTTAGCTCATCAATAGGGTTTTCCTTATCAGAAATTCCAAGCTTGGCAGTTATTCCGGTTTCTTTGATATTGTCGGGGTTTAATGATTCAAGTCCATTAGCAGCATACGACATTCCTGACA
>PWND01000266.1 GCA_003557965.1 Bacteroidales bacterium
AACGTCAAGCATAAGTTTTGGTAATTCCCTGTAGGCGTCAGGGCCAACAACCATATCTATTCTCATTCCCAGTTTCTCTTCTTCCAGTAATTGTGTTTTCAATCTTTCTGCCATGCAGCCAATAACGCCAATAATAAGGCCAGGCTTTGTTTTCCTAAGGCTCTGCAACTCCCTGAGCCTTGCAATAACTCTTTTTTCAGCATTGTCGCGAATAGAACATGTGTTAATAAAAATCACATCAGAATTACCAACCTCTGTTGTTGTTTCAAAACAGTTTTCCACCATAACAGAAGCAACTATTTAGCTATCCGAAAAATTCATCTGGCATCCGTAGGTCTCTATGTAGAGTTTTTTATTCATTGAAAAAAAATATAAACTTTTTTATAAAAGCCTTGTTAAGGTCTTGATTGAAGCTGCAAAGGTACTTAAAAAAGAAGGCTTTATTATAAAATTTTTTCCATCTTTCTTTGCATTTTACGAAAGGTTTTGCTTTTCTTTGCAGAATTTTAATACAGAAAAATCAGATATTATGGCGAAAAACCTTGTCATTGTTGAGTCACCTGCTAAAGCAAAAACCATAGAGGGGTTTTTGGGCAAAGACTTCCTTGTTAAATCCAGTTTTGGACATGTTAGAGATTTGTCGAAAAGCAAATTAGGTGTTGATATAGAAAAAAACTTTCAACCCCAGTACGAAATCCCTGCGGATAAAAAAAAGGTAGTTGCAGAACTGAAAAAAGAAACAAAAAATGCTGACTTAGTTTGGCTGGCAACAGATGAAGACAGAGAAGGTGAAGCAATTTCATGGCACCTGGTTGAAAGTTTAAAAATACCGAAAAACAAATACAAAAGAATAGTATTTCATGAAATTACCAAAAAGGCTATTACAAATGCAATAGAAAACCCAAGGCAAATTGACACAGCATTGGTTAATGCACAGCAAGCAAGAAGAGTACTCGACCGGCTGGTTGGTTTTGAATTATCACCTGTACTCTGGAAAAAGGTAAGACCTTCATTATCTGCCGGCAGGGTTCAGTCTGTAGCTGTAAGGCTAATCGTTGAAAGAGAGAAAGAAATTCAGAGTTTTAAAGCACAAAACTTCTATAAGGTAATAGCTGAATTTGATTTTGAACACAACGGCCAGCAATTACAGTTTAAAGCAGAGCTTGCAAAAAAGCTTCCAAATAAAGAAACTGCATTTTCTTTTTTGCAAAAATGCGCAGAAAGCTCATTTTCCGTCGAGTCTGTTGAAACAAAGCCTTCACGAAAAACGCCCTCTGCACCTTTTACAACCTCAACACTACAACAGGAAGCAAGTAGAAAGCTTGGGTTTTCGGTTTCAAGAACTATGGTTTTGGCACAAAAACTTTATGAGTCAGGAAAAATTACTTATATGAGAACTGACTCCGTTAACCTTTCTGACTCTGTTATTGCAAGTGCAAAAAAGCAAATAACCGAGATTTTCGGCCAAAATTATGCGAAACCCCGGAAGTATGCTTCGAAAACTAAAGGAGCGCAAGAAGCACATGAAGCTATCAGGCCAACAGACATCAGCAGGAAAAGCTGTGGTGGCGATCCTGCTGAACAAAAGCTTTATGAACTGATATGGAAAAGAACTATTGCTTCACAAATGGCTGATGCCGTATTAGAAAAAACACAGGCAAAAATAAACATCTCAAAATCTGATGAAATACTAACAGCTTCCGGAGAAGTAATTAAGTTTGACGGTTTTCTGAAACTTTATATTGAATCAAAAGAAGAAGAAGACGAAGAAACCTCTAAAGGAATACTGCCTCCATTGAAAGTGGGACAAAAGCTTAACCTTAATAATATGCAAGCTTTAGAGCGATTTATAAAGCATGCTCCAAGATATACAGAAGCAGGGCTCGTTAAAAAACTCGAAGAGCTTGGAATAGGACGCCCGTCAACTTATGCTCCAACAATATCTGTAATACAAAACAGGCAATATGTTGTTAAGGAAAGCCGTGAAGGTGAAAAAAGAAAGTTTTGTGTGTTGGAGCTTAAAAATGATAAAATTCTTGAAATTGAAAATTCTGAAAATACCGGATTTGAAAAAAATAAATTATTTCCCACTGATTTGGGAACTGTTGTTAATAACTTTTTAGTAGAGTATTTTAAGGATATTATTGATTATAACTTTACAGCAAAACTGGAAAAAGAGTTTGACGAAATTGCACAAAAAAACACTGAGTGGGAAAGCCTTTTAAAAGAATTTTACTGGCCATTTCATAAAAAAGTTGAGAATGCTCTTGAAAAATCCGAAAGGGTTAGTGGCGAGAGACTGTTGGGTAAAGACCCTGCCAGTGGCAAAAATGTATATGTTAAAATAGGACGCTATGGGCCTATGGTGCAAATTGGAGAATCAAACGAAGAAGAAAAACCAAAGTTTGCTGGCTTGCTAAAAAACCAAAGTATTGATACTATTTCTCTTGAAGATGCACTGGAGTTATTTAAGCTCCCAAGAAAAGTTGGAGAGTTTGAGGGGAAAGAAGTTGTTGCTGCAGTTGGAAGGTTTGGCCCTTATCTAAGACATGACGGGAAATTTGTTTCTCTTCCAAAAACAGAAGACCCCCTTTCTGTTAAGCTTGATAAAGCTATTGAAATAATACAGAACAAAAGAGAGGCTGAAAAAAAGAAAATTATTAAAACATTTGAAAACGAACCTGACATTAAAGTTCTTATGGGACGGTGGGGGCCTTATATATCTTATAAAGGCGAAAATATTAAAATCCCTAAAAATGTTGAACCTGAAAAAATTACTTTAAAAGAAATTGAAGAAATAAAAAGCAAATCAAAAGCAACCTCCGGCAAAAAAAAGCGTACAACAAAAAGTAAATCTTCAGGTAAAAAGAAATAAGATATATAAAATGGAACTTGAGGCTTATTTTCAAGGAGTTGATTCTGAAAAAGTAAAAACCAAAAACGATAATCACCCCTTATTGCTGGGGGAGGTAATTGATACTTACTACCAGGGAGGAAGCTTTCCCCTTTTAGAAAAAAAACAAATTGCTATACTGGGAGTTGCGGAAGACAGGAATGCTCCGCAAAATGAGGGATGTGCTTTAGCTCCTGACTTTGTAAGAAAATACCTTTATGGGCTTTTCCAGGGGCCTAACAATATAAAAATTGCAGATTTAGGAAATGTAAAATCCGGCCACACACCTGAAGATACGTACTTTGCTGTAAAAACTGTTGTGGCTGAGCTAATAGACAAGAACATTGTTCCTGTTATTATAGGAGGAAGCCAGGATATTACTTATGCAAATTACCTTGCATATGAAGCACTTGGGCAAATAATTAATATAGTCAGTGTTGATTCCGCTTTTGATATTGGCCTGAATGCAAACGGCATTAATAACAGAAGCTATCTTAGCAACATTATTAAGCATAAGCCAAATTTCTTATTTAACTATACTAATATTGGATATCAAACCTACTTTATTGATCAGGATGCGATTGACCTGATGAACAAAATGTATTTTGATGTTTATAGAGTAGGGCTTGTAAGAAATAATCTTGAAGAGGTTGAACCACTGGTTAGAAATGCTGATATGTTCACTTTTGATGTTTCAAGCATAAGACAATCTGATGCGCCCGGAAACAACTATGCATCACCTAATGGCTTTTATGGAGAAGAAGCATGCCAGGTAGTCAGATATGCAGGGCTAAGTGATAAATTATCATCAATAGGCTTTTATGAATACAATCCCGTATTTGACAACGGAGAACAAACCGCACACCTTGTTGCACAATTAATTTGGTACTTTTTTGATGGATTTGCTCACAGAAAAAATGATTTCCCCGACAGAGAAAGAAAAGATTCCGGAGGGTATATAAAATATGTTGTCTCTATTAAAGATTTTACTAATGAAATAAAGTTTTATAAAAGTAAAATAAGTGACCGGTGGTGGATGGAAGTTCCATGCCCCTCGGGAATGCAAATAAAATATGACCGGCAGTTCCTGGTACCCTGTTCATATAAAGATTACCAGGCTGCTTGTAAAGAAGAAATACCAGAAAAATGGTGGCAGGTATACCAAAAATTTGCATGATTTTAAAAAAAATCATGTCGGTATTATAAAAAATACTACTTTTAGGGTGTAGTTTTTATCAAAAAAACGCAAACCGCGTATAATTACTGATATATAATTAATGTAGGATTTATATATTTGTACGCTGTCAACAATGTTTTTTGTTGCATAATTAACTGATAATCAAAGCGTTCTTTGAATGTTTGACGCCAAAAGTTATTAACAACGGCTTGTTAATAAAAATATTTATTGTATTTTTACCGTCCCTAAAATTAATAGGTAGTTAAATAAAACAAGTTTTTTTACGTTTTCAGAATTGCAAGAGTTATTTTGGAATATGAAACTGTGGTTGTTAAATATACTTTTCATCTTTTTGGCTGGCGCTGCACTTGGGCAGCAAGAGCCACAATTTAGCCATAATATGTTTAACAATATGGGGATAAACCCGGGATTTGCAGGTTTAAGAAATGCAATTTGTGCAACAGGACTATACCGGCAACAATGGGCAGGCTTTGTTGGTGAAAACGGAGATAAGCTGTCACCAGAAACATACAGCTTAAACGTAGATGCCCCGATTTCTTTTATCAGGGGTGGCCTTGCATTAGGAATATTGCAGGATAATGTTGGATTTCATACAGCAGTTGGCCTTAATTTGGCATATTCTTATCATCACAACATGGGCTATGGAAGGTTGGGAATAGGTGGCAGAATAGGACTGGTTGATCAAAGAATAGACTTTTCGCAATTTGAACCCGGTCAAGATGGAGACCCTGCCTTAGTTTCACAGGATGAACAAACCAGGATAATGTTGGATTTTGCCTTAGGTGGTTTTTATAAATCTGATGAAAATGCATGGCTTGGATTGTCTGTTACACAATTAAGGCAAGCCCGTAGCGAAATAGGCGAAGCAATGTATCAAAATGCCAGGCATTATTATTTAGCCGGTGGATTTGAATACATTTATCCCGGAAATAACGATTATGTTATAAATCCTTCTGCCTTGCTAAAATCTGACTTTAATAGCTACCAAATTGATTTTAATGCAATGGTCACATATAAAAACGTTGTTTGGGGTGGGGTTAGCTACAGAGTTAATGATGCTGTTGTGTTTTTGCTTGGTGTCAAATTAGATCAAATCAGTATAGGTTATTCTTATGACTTCACTACTTCTTTATTAGGCCGTAGTGGCAGAAGCTGGGGAAGTCATGAAATATTGTTGCAATATTGTTTTAACCTGGAAGTTGAAAGATTGAATCAACCATATAAAAATATTAGATTTTTATAATATCTTTGAAAAACATTGTAACCATAGAACTATTTGTTCGTTAAAAAATATATAAAGATGCAAATTATCGAAAAAGAAAATATAATTAGTGGTCATATTAAAACAGGAGCTATCATGAAAAGATTAGTTTTTATTGCTTCTATTATCATTTTGTTAAATAGTTGTGATGGTGGCAGAGGCCACCTAACCGGAGTTCAGGAAAGGCCTGACTTCCATTATGGCGATCCGCCAGGTATGGTGTTTATTCCCCTAGGAAGTTTCACCATGGGCCCATCTGATGAAGACGTAGCTTATTCTCATAATGCTATTTCTAAAACTGTGTCTTTACCATCTTTTTACATGGACCAAACCGAAATAACCAACAATCAATACAGGCAGTTTGTATATTGGGTTAGAGACTCAATTGCCCACATGATGCTGTCAGAGTTTGATGAAGGCCACCTGATTCTGCAAGATGAATTCGGACAGGATCTGGAGCCTCCACTTATAAACTGGCGACAAAGAATTAATTGGGATGGCGAAGAAGAAAGAGAGTTCCTTGCCGAACTGTTCTTGCCAGAACATGAAAGGTTTTTCCGCAGAAGAGAAATAGATACAAGAAAGTTGATATATAAATACTACAGAATCGACCTTCAAAGAGCTGCAAGGAGAGACGAAAGAGATACTCCAAGAAGAGAGTTTGTATTGGAATACGAAACTCACGTTTATCCGGATACATTAGTTTGGATACACGACTTTAGCTATTCTTATAACGAACCAATGACAAAAAAATATTTTTGGCACCCAACGTATGACCATTATCCTGTAGTTGGTGTCAACTGGATGCAAGCACGGGCATTTACAATATGGAGAACACAGTATTTGAATGCTTATATGACCAGCCGTGGAAATTCAATCGCTGCTGATTTCAGGCTACCTTCAGAATCAGAATGGGAATATGCTGCAAGGGGTGGACTTGACCTTAACCCATACCCATGGGGTGGCCCTTATATCAGAAATATTGACGGCTGCTTTCTTGCAAACTATAAACCTATGAGAGGTAATTATACCGATGATGGTGGTTTCCAAACAGTTATTGTCGGACATTACCCGCCAAATGACTACGGACTGTACGATATGGCAGGAAATGTTGCTGAGTGGACAATAGATGCATACGATGAGTCGTTCTACATTTATGGCCATGATATGAGCATGAGCTATCAATACGAAGCGCATGAAGATGATCCTATAACCAAAAAACGTAAGGTTATTAGAGGTGGTAGCTGGAAAGACATTGGACATTTCTTGCAGGTAAGTACCAGAACTTATGAATACCAAGATACTGCAAAATCCTACCTGGGGTTCAGAACTGTTCAGGACTATTTGGGGCGCTCACGTGATGATGGCAGTGGAGCATCAAATGTATATTAAAATAATTATTACTTAATAAATTTTTTATACATTTGCATCAGCAAAATATATTATAAAAAATAGTTTTAACGTAAATATTAATGGATTAAGCCTTATGAAATTTGTCCACACAAAAACATTTAAAAACCTCATGGCCAAGTTGTATGGCTGGGGAGCTTCTATTGTGATTTTAGGAGCACTATTTAAAATCAACCACTACCCAGGTGCAGAGATTATGCTAATCGTTGGTTTGGGAACAGAGGCCCTGATCTTTTTTATGTCAGGTTTTGAACCACCACATGATGAACCAGACTGGACACTTGTTTATCCTCAGTTGGCGGGGCTGGATGCAGACGACGCTGCTCCATCCGAAGGTGCAGTAACAACACAAAATATATCTAATGTTACTTTATCTTCTAACTTAGATAAAATGCTCGAAGAAGCCAATATTGGCCCGGAACTGATTGAAAATTTGGGAGAAGGGCTTAGAAATCTTGGAGAAAATGCAAAAAAACTTGCCGATATTACAAATGCTTCTGTTGCCACTCAACAGTATGTGCAAAACATGGAAGTTGCATCGCAGGCTGTACTGGAACTAAGTGATTCTTACAAAAATACTGCAGAATATCTTAAGCATGACCTTAGCTTGTCAGAAGAATATGCTAACAGTTTACAAAACACCGTAGTTGCTCTTGGTGAAATGAAAGAAGCATATAAAGGAACTGCTGAAATTGCTAAGGAAAACCTTCAGGCTTCTGTTGAATATAATGAAAGTATTAAAAATCTCAGCCAGTATTCAAATGAAATGGCTGAAAACTATAGCAAAACCGCCGGATTGCTTACCCAGGCTGTTGAAGCTCTTGAAACCTCATCATCAGGCGGGCAAGTATATGCTGAACAATTAGAAAAAACAACACAAAATTTATCTGCACTTAATGCAGTATATGAGCTACAGCTTCAGGCATCTAATGAACAATACCAAAATACCGACAAACTTAAAGAAAGCGTTAGCCAGTTCATTGAAAACATGAATGAATCAACAGCTGGAACAGAAATGCTCAAAAAAGAAATTTCACAACTTTCGCAGAATATTAGCGCACTAAATAGTGTTTATGGCAATATGCTTACTGCTATGAATGTTGGAAATATTGGTAAAGCATAAAAGCGAATTTGATAATTAAGAATATTTTTATAAAAGATTAATATAAAGTAGTATGGCAGGTGGAAAACAAACTCCCCGACAAAAACTGATAGGGTTGATGTACTTGATATTCATCTCATTAATGGCTCTTAATGTTGATGTATCAGTTATGGATTCGTTTGTGCTAATTGATGAAGGGATTAAAGAAACAAACGTCCACTATACAAAAAGAATCGATGATATAATGAGGGATTTTGAATTCCAGGACAGCCTTGCTCCTGAAAGAGTAAGGTCTTATTATGATAATGCACAAAAAATTACCGAATTATCAGATAACCTGATAGATACAATCCTGTTTTTCCGAACAGATATGATAGCCGGGCTTGATCGAATTGATAAAGAAGTTGCAGATACGATGAGCCTTCGTGATTTACGAGTAAGATCGCAATATAGCCGCTCATCACATTATTGGTTAATTGAAGGCAAGGATGCTATGGCTCCAGATGGAGGTGCGGGTTCGCGAGCATACTTGCTCTTAAATATGATGGAAGAGTATATTGAAGAAGTTACCAGGCTTGCTGTAGAACTTGTCCCGGAAGAACACCAGGAAGAGTTTCTGAAAAACTTTGACCTTGGAATAAATATTGCAGGCCCATTTTACAACATGAGCGGTGAAGAAGTAAGCTGGCAAAGAGCTATGTTTGACAGGGTTATTCCTATTGCTGTTGCAACTAACCTAAGCCGCTTAGTCACGGAAGTTAGAAATGCCACACTGGAGGCTACATCGAAGTTATATGCACTAATAGATGCTGAAACATTCCGTTTTGACAGAATTGAGGCAAAAGTCGTTCCCAGAAGCCGAATTGTTATGCAAGGAGACTTCTTTGAGGCAGATGTTTTAGTTGCTGCTTACGATACTCGTCAGAACCCTGAAATAGTTGTTGATGGAAGCCCTATTGAAGTTACTGAAGGTGTTGGCAGGCTTAGAATTCTCGCAGGAACTATTGGCAGCAGAACCATCAGGGGTGAAATACGTGTACCAGACCCTGCGACAGGTATTACCAGGAATTACCCATTCGAACAGGAATATACAGTGCAACAACAAGCTGTTACTGTTGCCGCTGATGCAATGAATGTGTTTTTTATTGGGCCTGAAAACCCAGTATCAATATCTGTTCCCGGTGTGCCCAGCGAAAATATCAGGGCTACAATTTCCAGGGGAAGGCTTGTACCCCGGGGTGGAGGACGATTTGATGCCATTATCCCCGAAGGAACCAGTGTTAGAGAAAATGTCAGAATTAATGTTACCGCTGTACTTGACGGAACACCAAGAAATATCGGACATAGTGAATTTAGAGTTCGTAACGTTCCTAATCCTGTTGCAACAATTGCCGGTGCCCGCGCCGGTGGAAGCGTTCCTGCAGTAAGGTTATCAACAGGCCAACCTCGTTTGAGTGCAGCAATGGACGACTTTTATTTTGACCTAAGTTTTACAATAGAATCTTATGAAGTTATTTACAGAGACAGGCGTGGCGATGTAAGAAGGTTTAATGTTAGTGGAAGTAACCTTAGCCAAGACGTTATGAGCGTAATGCAAGGAGCCAGAAGAGGCGAAGTTGTTGCTTTTGAGAACATACGTGCACGTGGCCCGGATGGGATGAGAACTCTGGATGGAATGTACATTAATATAGAATAGTTTCTAATTTTTAAAGTTGGAGGATATAAAAATGAAAATTTTTAAAAATGTTATTTTATTATTATCCATAATAATTATTTCAACAGGCGCAAAAGCACAAATCCTTGATGCTGATGTCCCAAGAGATAATTTTTATGATAAAATCTGGATTACTGAAAAGAAACCTGTTGAGCTACCTTACGTTAGAGAAGTTGAGGTAATGTTTGCCAAAACAATTTGGCAGGTTATTGATATGCGCGAAAAAATTAATCAGCCTCTCTATTATCCTACTACTCCTATACAGGATAGAAGGAGCCTTGTACAGGTAATAGTAGATGGTATTCGCGAAGGTGCTATTCAAGCTTATGATGATGATGAGTTTACTCAGCCACTTACTATTGAGGCTGTTATGGACAGGCTTGAGGATGAAGACGAATACACAGACGAAGATGGGGTAACTCATGTTACTACTATCCCTTTTCAAAGCGAAGATGTTACTCAATTCAGGATGAAAGAAGTGTGGTTTGTTGACAGTAAGCGCTCTGTGCTGGATGTTAGAATTTTAGGACTTAGCCCTATAAGATATATCGAAATTGCCGGCGAACTATCTGCTGAAGAATTATTTTGGGTGTATTATCCGCATATAAGAAATGTGTTGGTTAATGCTGAAGTATTTAACAGGCATAATGATGCACAAAGAGTTTCATATGATGACATATTCCTGCGCAGAATGTTTAATGCTTTTATTTATAAAGAGACTAACGTTCATGACCGAACAATCAGGGAGTATTATGCTAATGGGCTGGATCAACTATTAGAAGCAGATAGAATTAGAAGTGAAATAAGAAATTATGAAATAGACCTTTGGGAATATTAAAAAAACATATCCTCCAAATAAAAAAGGCTGGCTCAAAAAAAGTGTCAGCCTTTTTTAATTCTCAACAGATTTTTCGGGGTCCTTAAGCCTGAACCAGGCTTGCTTTTCATTTTGAGCCATCTCAATCAAACCTGCAACCATAAGGTTTACAATAACATTTTCGGCAAGATACTTTGGAATTCCGGCAATATTGCAGTATTGATCAATAGTTATAGATGGGTTTTCGTTTAAATATTTCAGAAGTGTTTCTTCTTTCTGCGAGTACTTAATTGTTGTTCCCTTAGAGCCTTTTTGTCTTTTCCAATATTTAAGCTGAATTGGACAAGCAAGAATATTCTGGTCATTAACTCTCACGTAAGCCAACCATTTGCTGTCATCATTGCGTGCATAAAAAGGGCGCGCTTGTGCTTTTGAAACATCAACTTCCAGCACCTTCTTCCCGTCAATGTTCCACACTCTAAAAGCAAAATCTATTTCCGGCTTACAGTATATTGCTGCAGCCGATTCTATCATGTGAAACTCTTCATCCGTCCTGATTCCAGCAATAACACCATTGTCTTTAACGCCTATCAATAGCTTCCCCCCGTCAGTATTTGCAAATGCAACAAGAGTACGGGCAATTTTCCGGGCATCATTTACCTGAAACTTAAAATCCTGCTGTTGATGCTCGCCTTGTAAAATGAGATTTTGAATATATTTCGACATTAAACTAGTAAGCTCTTTCGTTACGTCCTTCAATATAATTTATAAACGACTTATTTGCTACTTTGTTTCCTCCCGGTGTAGGGTAGTTTCCTGTAAAATACCAGTCACCTGTATTGTCCGGACAAGCAGAGTGCAAATCTTCAATGGTTTGATATACAATTTCCAATGATGCCTTTACCTCGTGTGTATGCAGCAATTCTGCAATCTTCTTTGATATTTCTGTTGCTTTGAATGGCCGGTAAATTTCTTTTACATGGTTAATTACTGTTTCTTTTGGCGCAAATTCCTGTTCCTTGCACTTTTTATACACTTCATTGATAATATGTGTCTGATGGGTGTCTTTAAGCAAAGTTATAGCAGCCCTGAAAGCAATAAAATCAGACAACTTAGTCATATCTATTCCATAGCAGTCAGGATACCTTACCTGTGGCGCAGAAGAAACAATAACAATTTTCTTCGGATTAAGCCTGTCAAGCATTTTAATAATACTCTGCCTAAGTGTTGTTCCTCTTACGATACTGTCATCTATAACTACAAGGTTATCAACCTCGTTTCTTACAAGCCCGTATGTTACGTCATATACATGTGTAACCAAATCATCCCTGGCACTATCATTAGTTATAAAGGTACGAAGCTTAACATCTTTAACGGCCACCTGGTCAACTCTTGGTCTTAATGCTAAAATTTCCTTTAATTTTTCCGTAGTAATTTCACTTCCAAGCTCAACAATTTTATCACGCTTTACCTCATCACAAAAATCATTTAGCCCCTCAACCATACCCTTAAAAGCTGATATTGCAGTATTAGGGATATAAGAAAAAATTGAATTTTCAAAATCAAAATTAATTGCTTTAAGTGTGGCGGGCACAAGAAGCTTCCCCAGCCTTTTTCTTTCCAGGTAAATATCAGCATCTGTTCCCCTGGAAAAATATATCCGTTCAAAGCTGCAGGCTCGCTTTTCAATCTTAGGAGTACATTCCTCCATTTTGATTTCTCCGTCTTTTTTAATAATAAGCGCACTCCCCGGTTCAATCTCTTTAATCTTTTCAACAGAAATATTGAAAGCCGTTTGTATTGCAGGCCTTTCAGATGTTGCAACAACAATTTCATCGTCATAATAGTAGTAAGCCGGCCTTATACCTGCCGGATCTCGCATGATAAAAGAATCTCCATGCCCAAGCAATCCGGTAATAATATAGCCGCCATCCCAATATTTACAGGAATTAGAAAGAATATTCCGAATATCAATGTTTTTTGCAATAAGCGGAGAAATGTCTTTTTTTGAATATCCCTTTGACTTATATTTGCGATAAAGGTCTTCATTTTCATCATCAAGAAAATGTCCCATTTTTTCAAGAACAGTAGCGGTATCAGACGTTTCATTCGGATGCTGGCCAATATCAACTAGACTGTCAAAAAGCTCATCAACATTCGTGAGGTTAAAATTTCCGGCAATCATAAGGTTTTTTGACATCCAGTTGTTTTCTCTTAAAAACGGATGACAATATTCTACTCCGTTATTGCCAAAAGTTCCATATCTCAAATGACCAAGGTAAAGCTCACCAACAAGGTCGAGATTTTTTTTAAGCCATAGCGGGTCGTTAATTCTCTCAGGATTTTCAGAATATATCTGATCCAATCGATTATGAATTTTACTGAAAATTTCTCTCAAAGGATTAGGATTGTTGCTCCTTATACGATGCATATACCTGCTCCCGGGATTCAGATCAAACTTGATACAACCTATTCCGGCGCCATCCTGGCCTCTGTTGTGCTGCTTTTCCATAAGCAAATAGAGCTTATCAAGGCCATACATAGCAGTGCCATATTTAAAGAAGTAGTACTCAATAGGTTTCAACAACCTTAATAATACTATTCCACATTCGTGTTTAATAGCTTCACTCATAAATTATTGCTGTTAAATTGCAAAAGTAATCAAATATCAACGTCAAAAAACGGTGTGTTGATTTTTTTAAACCCTGTTTTTTTTAATACTTGTAATGCCTCATGATAATGCATATCAAGTTGCTCTGGCGAATGTGCATCAGTATTAATCATAACAGGAATATCCATTTTTAAGCATTTTTGTAAAATTTCTTCAGAAGGAAAATATTCTGATGATTTTCCTGTATAAACTCCCCTGGTATTAAGCTCAACAATTATGTTATGCTTCTTGATTTCTTTTAACACACTTTCTGTTAGGCTTTTATACCATTGCCCATTTGTTGAAAAAGCCCTTTCCTTATTATGCATTTTAACTTTATCAACATGCCCGATAATATCAAATTTTTGAGTTTTTATCATTTCTATGGTTTGTTGATAAAATGATTCCACCGCTTTTTTTGCATTGCCATTAAAGTGCTTATTTATGCCATCAAAAAACGACTCTTCTTTGCCGTCAATAAACCACGTCTCTTCTCTCCCGTTTTTTTTTACCAGATGTACCGAGCCTATGATATAATCAAGGCTCCCATTCCCTGAAATATTTTTAAAATCATCAGAATAGCCGGGGATATAATCAAACTCTATCCCTGTAAAAATTTTTATTTTGTTCTTATATTTTTCTTTTAATTCAGCAGCTCTGTGAATATATTTTTCAAGGTTGTTGTTACTAATGCTCCATGGATTTTCAAATGGCAGAGGAGAATGAGGTGAAAATCCAATAGCATAAAACTCTTTTTCAATTGCTTTAATTACATACTTTTCAATATCGTCTTTACCATCACAATATTCAGAATGTGTATGAAAATTGTATTTTATCATGTTTAAGAAGAATTATAACTTATTCTCTAAAAGCTTATCTTTTTGTTTTTCTTTTATCATTGAAGTAATAATATCTATAGAAACATGATTGTTGCCTCCTTGTGGAATAATCATGTCAGCATAGCGTTTTGTAGGTTCAATAAACTGTAAGTGCATTGGTTTTACATAAGTCTCGTAATGGCTAAGTACTTCAATAAAAGTACGTGCTCTTTCTTCAATATCTCTTTTAATAATTCTCATTAACCTGTCGTCTGAATCAGCATCAACAAAAATTTTGATATCCATCAGGTCTCGAATCTTAGCCTTATTTAAAATTAAAATACCTTCAACAATAATAACATTGCAAGGTTTTACAGCTATAGTTTCACTTGAGCGGGCACAAGTAACGTAAGAATAAACAGGCATTTGAATCTCTTTGCCTTCTTTCAGCATATTCAAGTGCTTATGCAACAAGTTGAACTCAATAGCACTTGGATGGTCAAAATTAATTTTCAGCTTTTCTTCATTGCTCAGGTGCCCAAGATCTTTATAATATGAGTCCTGGGAAATTACACATACACTATCCTTAAGAAGCTTCTTTACGACTTTCTTAACCACGGTAGATTTACCACAACCCGAACCACCGGCTATTCCAATTAATAACATAATAGTTTTTTTGGGGAATAAATATACGTTTTTCATCTGAATTATTAGTGATTTTTTAATGTATTATCAAATCATTTTTAAGTATTGAAGAATTTTTTTAAAAAAGGCATTAATAAAAATTTCGTATATTTGAATTTTAGCTATAATAATTTTTATTTTATTTGATATTTATTTCTTTAAGTACAACAATATACCTTTTTTCAAACTAAAAACCAGAACTATGAAATTATTAAGTTACTTATCGGTTATTACACTAATTATTTTTATAGCCTTCACGAGTTGTTCGAAAGACAATGATGAAATTGAAAATGATGAAATAAATGATGAAAATGGCAATGGCGACGAAGTTGAATACGGAGAGGTTTCTGATATTGAGGGAAACGAATACAAAACTGTTGTTATTGGAAGTCAGGAATGGATGGCAGAAAATCTTCGGACCGGGAAATATAATGATGGCACAACAATTCCCCATGTTACAGACAATGAGGAGTGGAACACAACCCAGTACGGAGCTTATTATATAGTTCCTTATGATTTGGCTGACGGTGTGGATTCAGAGCAGGAAATGGCAAAGTTATACGGAAAATTGTACAACTGGCATGCTGTACTCGACAACAAAGGCTTATGCCCGGATGGTTGGAAAGTCCCATCAGATGATGACTGGACAATACTTGAGGAATACTTAATAACAAACCACGACTTGCATAACGACCCCCAAAGCAATGACCAGGATGGTGTTGGGAATTATTTAAAATCTTGCAGGCAAAAAGACTCTCAACTTGGCGGGGATTGTGATACTGAAGAGCATCCTTATTGGGATGGTGGTGATTTCTTTTACGGTGTAGATTATTATGGCTTTTCTGCTTTACCTGCCGGAGAAAGATTAATAAGCGGAATGCCTCATGGCCTTACAAGCTTAGCTATGTTCTGGTCTTATACTCCCCAGGGAAGTGCTTCTGCTGTTAACCGTGTACTATCTATTACATCAGCAAGCCTTAATGCTGATTTTGCTCCGAGAAATAACGGGCACTCGGTAAGATGTATGAGATATATTGATTAATAATATTTCAAAACAAATCTCAAAAAGCAGTTTTGTTGCATGCAAAACTGCTTTTTGTGTTTGTTGGTGTATTTAATGTTGCCGTTCTATAGTAAAATGTATAAGCTTTTCTATTGACTTACGGGCATCACTTTCAGGGAATTCTGAAAGTGATGCCAATGCTTTATGCTTATATTCATCCATCATTTTTTCTGCATAGTCAACGCTCCCGCTTTCGATTATTTTATTAATAAGTTCTGATACTTTTTCCGAATCCCTATTATGCTTTTTTAATACTTTCAGAATTTTTCGCTTTTCAAGGTATGAGGAGCTTCTTAACAGGTGAATCAATGGTAAAGTGATTTTTTTTTCCTTTATATCAACACCTATAGGCTTACCTGTTTTCCCCTTAACATCCAAATCAAGCAAATCATCTTTAATTTGAAATGCCATTCCTATGTTTTCACCAATTAAATGCAGCTTGCTAATTGTTTCTTTATCAGCGCCGGCCGAAGAAGCCCCGCAAGAGAAACAGGAAGCTATCAACGATGCTGTTTTCTGGCGAATAATTTCAAAATAAACATCTTCCTTGATGTTAAGGCTTCTGGCTTTTTCTATCTGCAACAATTCTCCTTCACTCATAGTTTTGACCGAATCAGAAACAATCTTTAGTAGTTCAAAATCTTCATTTTCAACTGATAACAGCATGCCACGAGACAGAAGGTAGTCACCAACTAAAACAGATATTTTGTTTTTCCACAAAGCATTTAAAGAAAAAAAGCCTCTTCTTTCATCAGAATCATCCACAACATCATCATGTACAAGAGTAGCTGTATGTAACAACTCAATAAGAGCTGCAGCACGATATGTTTTTTGTGAAATTTCTCCGCATAATTCAGCAGTAAAAAAGACAAATAAAGGGCGCATTTGCTTACCCTTTCGCCTCACAATATATTTTGTAATAGTATTAAGCAGTGGGGCTCTGCTTTCCATTGTTTTACTGAAGAAAGCATTAAATTTTTCCAGATGCTCTTTAAGCGGAGCCTGTATTTCTTTTAATGTCATTGTTTACCACTAATTGTTGCAAAGTAGTATTTATGTAGGCTGTTTATGGTCTTACTTCTATTCTTTTTTTAACAATACCGGTAATTTTTTCAATTGGGATTCTGTCTTGTTGCATAGAATCGCGTTCCCTGATTGTAACTGTGTTGTCTTCAAACGTATCATAATCAACAGTAATGCAGTATGGTGTCCCTATTGCATCTTGTCGCCTGTACCTTCTTCCGATAGCGTCTTTTTCATCATACTGACACATAAAATCATATTTCAGTTCATCAAAAATCTCTCTGGCTTTTTCACTAAGCCCATCCTTCTTCACAAGAGGCAGCACGGCAATTTTAACAGGAGCAAGTACCGGAGGTATGTTCATAACCGTTCTTTCCGAGCCATCATCAAGTTTTTCTTCATTATAAGCATGTGTAATAACAGCAAGAAACATTCTGTCGAGGCCAATTGAAGTTTCCACAACATAAGGAACAAAGCTTTCGTTTGCTACAGGGTCAAAAAACTGAAGTTTTTTACCCGAAAACTTCTGATGTGCTCCCAGATCATAGTCGGTTCTTGAATGAATTCCTTCAAGCTCTTTAAACCCAAAGGGGAAATTAAACTCTATATCAGTTGCTGCATTTGCGTAATGAGCTAATTTTTCATGATCATGAAAGCGAAACTTCCCGGCAGGTATTCCAAGAGCCGTATGCCACTTCATTCTTTTTTCTTTCCAGTAGTCATACCATTCCTTTTCATGGCCCGGCTTAATAAAAAACTGCATTTCCATTTGTTCAAACTCTCTCATTCGAAAAATAAACTGCCTTGCAATAATTTCATTTCTAAAGGCTTTTCCAATTTGCGCTATACCAAAAGGAAGTTTCATTCTTCCGGTTTTTTGCACGTTTAAATAGTTTACAAAAATTCCCTGTGCAGTTTCAGGCCTTAAGTAAACCATTGAAGCACCTTCACTAAGAGAGCCCATTTGTGTGTTAAACATAAGGTTAAATTTCCTGACATCTGTCCAGTTTCTTGACCCGGAAACAGCACATACAATACCAAGCTCTTCAATTAATGCCTTTACATCTTGAAAGTCTTCTGCTTCCAGCGATTTAACAAATCGTGAATTTATCTCCTCTATTTTTTCCCTGTTTTTTACAACACGTGGGTTTGTTTCAAGAAACATTTTCTTATCAAAGCTATCTCCAAAGCGCTTTTGAGCTTTTTCAACTTCTTTTTCTATTTTTTGCTCAAGCTTTTCAATGTACTCTTCAATTAACACATCAGCACGATATCTCTTTTTCGAATCTTTATTATCAATTAAAGGATCATTAAAAGCATCAACATGTCCCGAAGCTTTCCAAACCGTTGGATGCATAAAAATTGCTGCATCTATTCCTACTATGTTTTCATGAAACTGAACCATTGACTTCCACCAATAATCCATTATGTTTTTCTTAAGTTCAGAGCCCGTTTGCCCATAATCATAAACAGCACTCAGGCCATCATAAATCTCACTTGACTGAAAAATAAAACCATATTCCTTACAATGGGAAATTAGTTTTTTGAAAACATCATCTGCTTTTGTTGTCATAAATCTATTTTGATTACTTTATTTAAATATTTTTTAAATTTATTTTCATTGCCAATAATTACCTTAATGCTTTCCGGAACTATTTCAACCTCAAGAGGTGTTTGCCCAAGAAATTCTCCATCAGCTTCAAGCATAAGAGGTGTTTTTGAGTCAAACTTTATATGCTTTGCCAAAAAAGTATCAACTTTTTTGTGTTTTTCTATCGTTCCATTATAAAGCCTTCTTACACTTGCTGCTACTCTAAGCAAACTCATGTGTTTTATGAGGGTTAAAGACAGCAAGCCATCATTAGGTATTGCTCCGGGTGCCTGCTGCATGCCTCCCCCGTTAAACTTCCCGATACCTATTCCGACACTAAAAATTTTATCACTAAGCTTTTTCCCGTCTATTGTTACATTAGCATTTAACGACTTATAAGAGAACAAAGATAAAATTAGGTTTTTTAAATACAATACAGGATTCTTTCTGCCTTTATCCTTGTCTGCATTTGTTCTTTGTGCAACAATTGCATCAAAACCCAGGCCTGCCATATTAACAAAATATCGCTTCATTTTTATAGTTTCAGAATAATACTTGATCTTTCCGGCATCCTGAATAAAGGTCTTTTCCGCTTTAATTACTTTAATAGCTTCTTCATAATTTACCGGCACATCAAACGTTCTAACCCAGTCATTGCCGGTTCCTACAGATATCATTCCTAACTTTATATCGGTAGTGGGAAGGTGTTTTTGAATAAAAATTCCGTTTACAACTTCATTCATAGTACCATCGCCACCAACAACAATTATTTTTTCGTATCCTTCCCGGATTTTTTCCTGAACTAAATTTATAGCATGGTTTCTTTTTTCTGTAAAAACAGCTTCAAACTCAAACTCATGCTTCTCCAGAAGTTTCGAGATCTCATCCCAATCCCTTCCACCTTTACCAACGCCGGCATTGGGATTAACTATTACTAACCACTCTTTTTTTTGCAAACTGTCCATAATGTTTTGAAAGCCTGCAAAAATACGAAAAAAATGAGAACGTTTTTTCTATTTTGCGATTCAAAATAAGTTAACAATCGAATAATAATGAGTTTCTTATTTTAGTATGCCGGCATTAATTATATGTTTAGCTATCTGTAAGGCATTTGTTGCGGCTCCTTTTCGCAGGTTATCTGCAACTACCCACAAGTTTAAAGCATTTTTGCACGACTCATCACGCCTGATTCTGCCAACAAATACTTCATCTTTGCCTTGTGAGTAAATTGGCATTGGGTAAATGTAGTTTTCAACATCATCCTGAACAATAATGCCGGCTGTGTTATCTAATATCTCTCTGACATCCCCAACTTCATAATTATTTTCAAACTCCACGTTTATTGCTTCAGAGTGTCCTCCCAAAACCGGTATTCTAACAGCAGTAGCTGTAATCATAATGTCTTGAGAGTTAAGTATTTTTCTTGTTTCATTTACCAGCTTCATTTCTTCACTGGTATATAAATTATCACCAAATTCTCCACCATGAGGAAAGCAGTTAAAGTCAATTGGGTGCGGATAAGCCGGTTCGTTACTCCTGCCCTGCCTTTCGCACATAAGTTGGTTTACTGCATTAACACCTGTGCCAGTAACTGATTGATAAGTTGATACTACTATTCTTTTAATCTTGTATTTTTTGTGTAACGGTGCTAATGCCATTACCATTTGTATTGTGCTGCAATTTGGGTTTGCAATTATTTTTGTTTCCTTATTTATTAAATCAGCATTAATTTCCGGAACAACAAGTGGAATATTGTCATACATTCTCCATGCAGAAGAATTGTCAATAACAAAGCAGCCTTTTTCAGCAAACTTGGGTGCCCATTCTTTCGACACAGATGCCCCTGCACTGAAAAGAGCAATATCAGGCAATTTTTCTAAAGCATCTGCAATGGTTGTTACCTTATAATATTTGTTGTTTAGTTTTACTTTTTTCCCTGCAGAGCGTTGTGATGCTGCAGGAAAAAAGTCTGATATTGGCATATCCTGTTCTTCTAATACTTTCATCATTATGCTGCCCACAAGCCCTGTTGAACCAATCAATGCAATTTTCATGTTTCTGCTTTTTGTTTTTATTTGTTTTACCGCCTTTTTAGTACAATCTGCCAATTTTTACTAAAATCAGC
Organism: Bacteroidales bacterium; assembly: GCA_003557965.1. Taxonomy (GTDB): domain Bacteria; phylum Bacteroidota; class Bacteroidia; order Bacteroidales; family UBA7960; genus PWND01. The sequence continues at coordinate 20,350 of PWND01000266.1, forward strand.
TTTATAATTATATAATCTTTGCCACAAAAGTACTATATTTACATTCTTTAGAAAAGCACAAAATGTATTCAATATGAAACAGTTTTTATTTTTTGCACTATCATTGTTGATTTCGTTTAATGTAGCACACTCACAGTTTTCTGATGATTTTAGCACAGGGGTGCTTGATTCTGAATGGGTTGGTGACAGGGGCAAATTTGTCATTGAAAATGAAATTTTACGATTAGACGACAATGAAGCAGGTTCTGCCTATTTGGCAAGGCCTTCACAGATGGTTGAAGAAACACAGTGGGATTTTTGGGTAAGAATTAGTTTTACCCCTAGCGATAACAATTATCCATTGATTTACCTGGTTTCGGATAACTCTGATTTATCCGGCAGCCTTAACGGATATTTTATTAGAATTGGCAAAAGCGGTGCTGAAAACAACAGGTTGTTTTTTTACAGACAAGACGGGAATTCCCAGGTAGAGCTTTTAACCGGAAGTGACGACATTGCTTCTGCCAGTAACAACATAATGAGATTCAGAGTAACACGCGACAATAATGGCAATTGGGATTTTTATGTTGACCCTGCCGGTGGAGAAATGTTTCTGCCCCAAGGCAGTGTTCATGATGACACTTATGCAGACTCAGATTATTTTGGAATAAAATGTGTTTATACAATTACAAATTCTGACAGATTTTACTTTGACGACATAACTGTTGGCGATATTATTCCTGATTTGGAAAAACCATTTGTAAAGTACCTTGTTGCGAGAAACTCAACAACACTTGATGTTCATTTTAACAAGGCGTTGGATGTGCCTTCTGCAGAGTCTGTGTCAAATTATTTTGTGCAGGGAATTGGAGCTCCTACACTTGCTAATCGGGTAGATGGCAAGCCTTATCTTGTAAGATTAATGTTTCCCGCTGAATTTACGGAGCAAACAAATTACAACATCATAATAGAAAAAGTTGAAGATGTGTTTGGTAATGAAATGGATGCTTTTTCAGGCAATTTTCAACTGTATTATCCGCAAAAACATGATATTGTTTTTAACGAAATAATGCCAAATCCAACACCACCTATTGAGCTACCTCCTTATAAATATATTGAATTTCACAACACCAGTGAATACCAAATTAGCCTGGAAGGCTGGTCGTTTAAATCAGGCAGCGATTCATCAAGAGAGTTGCCTTTTGGAATAATTCCACCAAATGGTTATATATTGCTTGTCAATGATGCTGATTTGCAATACTTTAGTGATTTTGACAACGTCATCAGCTCAAATCTTGGAGTTAATTTTCTAACAATAAGCGGCCGCACATTAGTTTTATATGATGCAAACGGAGATATAATGCATACTATTTCATATACTGACAAATGGTACAACGATCCTTCAAAAGATGATGGCGGCTGGGCGATTGAGCAAATAGACCCTTATAATTTTTGCGGAGGAATAAACAACTGGCGTGCATCTGTTGACCCCAGGGGAGGAACACCTCTTGAAACCAATTCTGTTGATGAAGATAATCCCGATGAGATTCCCCCTGATTTGCTTAGGGCAGGCTTTACAGACCCATATAATATTTTCCTGGTTTTCAGTGAGCCTATGGATGAAGAAAGCCTGAGTTCTGTTGATTATTATAATATTGACAACGGTATTGGAGCCCCTGCTAATATTGAGCTTGTAGCTCCCGCTTTCCAAAAAGTAAAATTACAGCTCTCTGAGCCACTTCAAAATGGAATTATTTATAATGTAAGTGTGGCACAAAGCCTTGCCGACTGTGCCGGAAACCCAATAAATAAAAATTACGCAAAAGTAGCTATACCTGAGCTTGCTGATAGTATGGATGTTGTTGTTAACGAACTTTTGTTTAATTCACCCACAGGAGTGCCTCGATATATAGAACTTTATAACAGATCTCAAAAAGTTATTGATCTTTCGAAATACCGGATTAGCTCTAAAGATACTGTAGAAAACATTCTAACCGGCATCCGGAATATAAGCACAAACAGCTATTTACTTTTCCCCGATGATTATGCAGTACTTACAACTAACACTGTGGCTGTAATGGAACACTATCCTTATAATAATCCTGAGGCTTTTATACAGATAGAAACAATGCCAAGCATGACCAATGCACACGGGATAGTGGCATTCTCTCATCAAAGCCACAAGATTATTGACATGATAGCCTATACAGAAGACATGCACTATGCACTATTAACAAATTTAAGCGGTGTTGCACTTGAGCGTTTAAACCCAAACCGCCCAACACAAGATTATTCTAACTGGCACTCTGCAGCTGAAAGAATAGGATTTGGTTCTCCGGGCCTTAAAAACTCTCAGTACACTGAAAACCTTTTAACACAAGACGACCCTATTGAAATATATCCGGAAATTTTCTCTCCTGATAATACAGGGCATAATGATGTTTTAAACATAGCTTATGAATTTGACGAACCGGGATATACAGCTAACATTACTATTTTTGACAGCAGAGGGCGGCCGGTAAAAACACTGACAAGAAGCGAGCTATTAGGTACCAGTGGTGTTATTACATGGGACGGCACAACTGATGATAACCAAAAAGCGTATATTGGAATTTACATAGTACATGTTGAAGTTTTTGACCCAAGGGGTAATGTAAAACATTACAAAAAACCCGCTGTGCTGGCAGGAAAACTCTAAACAAGAAAAATTCTGGCTTTTTGTTATTATATTGTTTTACACAAAAAGCTAAGAAGCTACTGCCATAGTTATTATACTAATCTTAACGTTATCAATTTTCAGCAATTCCCGGGCACAAGCCTCTAAAGTTGCCCCCGTAGTAACTACATCATCAACAATAATAATATGCTTATCAGTAAATAAATTGCTGTTCTTTATGCTAAAAACCGTTTCAACATTCTCCCACCTGACAAACCTGGTTTTTTTTGTTTGAGTTTGTGTTTTTTCTGTTTTTACCAAATTTGTTGTGTCAATAGGCAAAGACGTGGCTTCAGCCAATCCGGCTGCAAATACTTCACTTTGGTTATAACCACGTTTTTTCTCTTTTGATCTGTGCATAGGCACAGGAACAATAAGGTCAGCTTGTTTAATAATGTCTGTATCTTTTAATTCATATCCATAAAGCTTGCCTAAAAAATATCCAATATTTCTCTGCCCTGTATATTTAAACTTATGAATGAGTTTTTGGACGCTCCCTCCTTTTTGAAAATATAAAAAAGCTGAAACCCGCTCGAACGGGAACCGGCCAAGGAAAATTTTTTCCATCTCATTATCGTTCTCTTTATGAAAGTTGGTTTTGGGCAATTTATAAGTGCATGATGAGCAAATTACCTTTTCATCTCCCAAAAGAGATTGGTGGCAAACATTGCACAAGTTTGGATATATTAATGAAATAAAGTTTTTTACAGCCTGTGTCAACATTATTAACAATTGTATGTTTTACATTCAAATAAAAAAAATATCTTTGCAGCCTGAAATTAAGTATATTCGGTTTTCAAATAAACGAAAAACCTATAAAATATAAAAGGATTGTTAATTACTTTTTTAAAAAAAGAAACATTTTTTATTGTTTTTCGTACTACTTCATATATAACTGAATTCATACAGTATTTATAAATAATAAAGAGAGAAAATAAAAACGATGGAAGAAGGTATGAACAAAACAGTTGAAGCTAATGATGCCCAAGGCTTGAAACTTAAGAAGAAGCTTAAAATTTTTCAATGGTTAAGCATACTTTTGTTGTTGGTAATAGGTGGATTAAGTTATCTTGTTATAGATATTTATCAATCATTAGATAAAACAGAAGAGGCAGCAGAAAAATCTCAATTGGAAAATATTGCACTGCAAAATGAACTTGATGAGCTACTATATGATTACACTATCGTTAAAAACCAATATGATAGTGTTTTGGTTGATAAAGATGAGAGAATACAAGAGATGACGAAAGAGATAGAGCAGCTTTTGGCACAACAAGCAGATTATTGGCGAATTCGCAGACAATTAGATTTATTGAGAGATATCACACAGACTTATGTTCGCGAAATTGACAGCCTTCACACTGAAAATCAAGTACTAAAGGCTGAGAATATTCGAATGCATGACGAAATACAAAGAGTAACAGAGCAAACTGCAAGTCTTTCACAAACAAAAGAAGAGCTTGAGGAAAAAGTTGGGAAAGCCTCAACATTACGGGCTTTTCAGATATCAGCAACAGGAATTAGGTTAGCCGGCTTTAGGGGGTCAGAAAGAGAAACTGACAGGGCCAGAAGGGTTGAAAAAATCAAAACCTGCTTTACAGTTGCAGAAAATCCAATTGCACCAGCAGGAAGCAAAAATATTTACAAAAGAATTGCAGGCCCGGATGATGAAATATTAAGGCTTAGTGATGATGACACATATTCATTTGTTTTTGAAGAAGACACTTTGCAGTATTCTGTTCATCAATCTATTGATTATCAAAACAGGAGTGTTAATATGTGTTTATACTGGGATGTTGCAAGTGAGCTCAATCCCGGGCAATATATTATTACTTTATTTACTGATGATGCTATAATGGGGGAAACCCTTTTAAATTTAGAATAAAAAACACTTACTTATAAAAATCAAAACTATGGAAAAAGAAAACAAACCAAACATGCCGACAGGCAAATCAAGTGTACCACAAAGTAGTTCTGGCACACCACAAGGTAAACCGGGCACACCAGCAGGCAAGCCTGGAATGGCTAAGCCTCAACAGCCTGCTCCAAAGAAAAAGTCAAAAGGTATTGGCACAATAATATTTCTATTAATTTTAGTTTTATTATTAGCAGTTGGAGGTGGGCTATTACTAAGAGAATTTCTTGAAATACAGCATGAAGCAGAAGTTGCAGAAAAAGCAAAGCTTGAAATTGCGGCTCAGCGGGATGACCTTATAAGTCAGCTTGATGATCTTGAAGAAGCATTTCAAAAGCTTAGCATTGAGTATTCTGAAATGGAAGGCTCCCTGCGTGCTGAAAGAGCTACCATTAGAAGGCTTAGAGCACAATTACAAAGAACCGGGCCACAAGAACCCGGTGAAGATGTAAAAGAAAGAATTGAAGAACTTGAAGCACTTCTTGAAGAATACAAGCAAAAAGTTGAGAGGCTTAAAGCAGAGAATCAAGAACTAAGCGGCGAAAAATCGCAGATACAAAGTTCTTTAAATCAAGCTACAGCATATTCTTCACAACTTGAAAGAGAAAAAGGTGAGCTTGAAGACTTACTTAAAGATGCAAAAATTTTAACAATTTCCAATATTGAAGCAACCGGAATCAGGGAAAGACGAAGAGGTGATGAACCAACTGACAGGGCAAGACGCACTGACAAAATTCAGGTTTGCTTTACTATTAATAAAAATCTTGTTGCTCCAGCTGGAAACAGAGATTTTTATGTCAGAATTATTGACCCCAACAACCAGGTATTAACGCATTTTCCTGATAATACTTTTATGCATGAAGGTGATGAGTTGTCATTTACTTCTACGCGTACAATTAATTTCCAAAACAGTGCCCAGGATGTTTGCGTTATTTATGATCAGGATAGCCGATTTGACAGCGGATATTATAATATCGTAATTTTTTCTGAAGGGTATGAACTGGGTTATAAAATTATAGAACTCAGGTAAACAGTTTTATTTTTCCTGATAAAAGGCTGGTTCTTCAGGAATCAGCCTTTTTTATTATATAAACTACTGCCAATTTTATTACTTTTGCACCTATCATATTTTAATTGTAATAATTATGAAAATATCTTATAATTGGCTTAAGGATTACCTAAAAATAAACATTGATGCTGATAAGCTCTCTGAAATATTAACAAATTGCGGACTGGAAGTTGAGTCTGTAACCAAGTCGGAAAGCGTAAAAGGCGGGCTCAAAGGCTTATATATTGGCCAGGTTATAAGCTGCAAAAAGCATCCAAACGCTGACAAACTAACAGTAACACAGGTTGACATTGGGAAAGAGGAATTGCTGACAATAGTCTGCGGTGCGCCAAATGTTAAGGAAAAACAAAAAGTTGTTGTTGCTCCTGTTGGAACAACATTGTACACATATAAAGGCGAAGAGTTTCCTATAAAAAAAGTAAAAATCCGCGGACAGGAAAGTTTAGGGATGATATGCGCAGAAGATGAAATTGGAATTGGCGACTCTCATGATGGAATAATAGTTTTGCCTGACACATCCAGGGTTGGGCAACCGGCATCAGAATATTACAATATACAGGAGGATGTGATTTATGAAATCGGCCTCACTCCTAACAGGGTTGATGCAGCTTCACATATCGGAACAGCCAGAGATGTTGCTGCTGTTTTAAATGCAGAAATTTCAGATGATTTAAATTTAAATAAAGTTGTAATACCTGATGTTGCATCATTTAATCCTGATAATAAGTCTCGATTTATTGATGTTATAATTGAAGATAAGGAGGCTTGCCCAAGATATTCCGGGCTTACAATATCAAATGTAACAGTTAAAGAATCACCTGAGTGGTTGAAATTCCGCTTAAAATCTATTGGATTAAAACCAATCAACAACATTGTTGATATCACCAACTATGTTCTTCACGAAATGGGACAACCATTGCATGCTTTTGATGCAGACAAGGTAAAAGGAGATAAAATTGTTGTAAAAAAACCTGTAAAAGAAACAAAGTTTATAACCCTTGATGAAGAAGAAATAGAACTTACAGGCAACGATCTTATGATATGTAATGCTGAAGAACCTATGTGTATTGCCGGAGTGTTAGGCGGAATAGAGTCCGGTGTAAATGAAGGAACTTCAAACATTTTTCTTGAAAGTGCATATTTTCAGCCATCTTCTATAAGAAAAACTTCAAAACATCATGATATAAAAACAGATGCATCTTTCAGATTTGAAAGAGGGACTGACCCCAATATTACAGTATTTGCTCTTAAGAGAGCAGCTTTAATGATTAAGGAAATAGCCGGAGGTACAATATCATCAAATATCGTTGATAACTATCCAAGCCCTGTTGCTAACAATATCATATCTGTTAAATATGAAGGGATTGATAGTTTAATTGGAAAAAAGATTGAAAGAAGAACTATCAAAAATATCTTAACATCTCTTGACATAAAAATTCTTTCTGAAAATAAAAATGAGTTAGAGCTTGAGATACCTGCTTTTAAAGTAGATGTTTACCGTGAAGCCGATGTAATAGAAGAAATTCTGAGAGTTTATGGGTATAACAATGTTGAAGTTCCTGACAAGCTGGTTTCTTCCACTGTTTTAACTCCAAAACCTGACAAAGAACTTCTGCAGAATACTATCTCCGACATGCTTTGCGCAAATGGCTTTATAGAGATAATGAACAACTCACTGACCAAGGCTGATTATTATAACAGCACAGAAGAAAAGAAAAGTGCCGTGAATATTCTTAACCCTCTTAGCCAGGACCTTGGTGTTCTCCGGCAAAACCTGGTTTTTGGAGGACTTGAGGTAATTGCTTACAATCAAAACAGAAAAATAAATGATTTAAAAGTTTTTGAGTTTGGCAATATCTATAAAATAAACCGTAACGAAAAAGATAAAAACCCCCTTAAAAAGTATAAAGAGCGAAAGCAGCTTTCAATATTTTTATGCGGGAAAAGAGAACCGGAAAGCTGGAATTCGGGGCAAGATGAATTCAATTTTTATGATTTAAAAGGGTACATATTATCAATATTTGAAAAACTTGGTATAGATATTACAAAAATCGAAGTTGAAGAAATTAATGATGACTTGTTTGCAACGGGTTTAAGGTTTTATTACGGCGAAAAGCTACTGGCAAATGCAGGCCTTTTAAAGGGCCACTACTCAAAGAAATTTGATATCAAAGAAAACACATGGTTTGCTGAAATAGAATGGGACTTGTTAATTAAGTACTACGGACGTAAGCCATTGTTGTTCAAAGAAATACCTAAATTCCCCGAAGTAAGGCGCGACCTTGCATTACTAATTGATAAAAACATCAACTTTGCTCAAATTGAGCAATTGGCCTTTAAAACAGAACGAAAATTACTAAAAAAGGTCGGCTTGTTTGATGTTTACCAGGATCCTGCAAAAATTGGCAAAGACAAAAAGTCTTATGCAGTATTTTTTATCTTGCAGGATGAAAAGAAAACCCTTACTGATAAAGAAATTGATAAGGCAATGCGTTCATTAACCGGCATTTTTGAAGAAAAGCTTGGTGCAACAATAAGGTAATAGGTTTTCTTTACAAGGCGTGAGAAAACGGGCTGTAAAACCTACAAAGTAAATACAAAGCAAAGGGCTCACTTTATTAGTGAGCCCTTTGCTTTGTATTTCTAATGGGTTTTTGTAGTTAAAGTGATTTTAACTCTCCCATTTAAACCTTTATAATGGTTATTGTAAAATAATCTTTTCTGTTTTTACATTGCTTCCTGATTCTACTCTTAAGTAGTAAATACCGGGAGATAGCCCTTCAAGGTTAAACTGTAGTTCGTTTAGCCCTTCAACATTAGAAACCGATTTCTTTTCAATAACTTGTCCTAAATAGTTTGCCAAAATAAACCCTATTTCGGAATCTATTGAATTAACATGAACATTAACAAAGTTTAGCGTAGGATTAGGAAATACTTTTACGTTAAATTCATCTGTTTCTTTATCAGTAACGTAAGTACCTCCTTCAAGAATAACAGTAACACTAATATCACTGTCAATAAGGTCGAAGAAGCCCACTGCTTCGCTATAACCTTCTACATCAGGATTTAGTTCAGGCTCATTATTTTCCGTTTGGCTACCACACGCTAGAGATAAGATTAATACTAATATCAATAGTAAATACGGTATTATTTTCATAATTGCCTCCTT